>JAYSVA010000402.1:0-6375 GCA_043718785.1 Hyphomicrobiaceae bacterium | reverse complement strand
CCACCAGCATGACCATGAATTTTCTTCGCCGCCCGGCGCCCGGCGACATCATCGCGCAGGTTCGCGTGCTCAAGTTCGGCCGTCGCCTCGTCGTCGCTGAAGTCACCATGACCTCAAGCAATGACCCGGAAATCATCGCTCACGCGACCGGCACCTATTCCGTTCCCACGCCGAGAAAACCGTTAATGTGATTACGGCCTCATGTTACCGCATTGCGGTCATATATTACCACACAATGCAACACATTGAAATTCATGACTTAAATAGCATTCAAAAGCAATTGCTTGACCCGCCAAACGTTTTCACCTAGCAAGCACAGCAACGGCGGATGAGTGACCGCCTAAACGCCAATTTTCACTCAGCCGCCGCACTCCCATCTCAGGAAGCAGAAACATGAAAACCTACTCCGCCAAGACCGGCGAGGTGGAAAAAAAGTGGTTTGTGATTGACGCCGAAGGTCTCGTCGTCGGCCGTCTCGCCACCTTGATCGCCATTCGCCTTCGCGGCAAACACCGAGCCACTTACACCCCACACACCGACACCGGCGACAACATCATCGTTGTCAACGCCGAGAAGGTCGTGTTCACCGGCAACAAATTCGAAGACAAGACCTATTATTCATACACCGGCTATCCCGGCGGTCTGAAAGAGAAGTCGCCGAAGATGATCATCACTGGCCGCTTCCCTGAGCGCATCATCGAAAAGGCTGTCGAGCGTATGATCGCTCGCGGGCCGCTGATGCGCAGCCTGATGACCAATCTCAAGGTCTATAAGGGTCCAAATCATCCCCACGCCGCCCAGAACCCGACGGCCGTGGATGTGTCGAAGCTTAACCGCAAAAACAAGAGGGCCTAACGCACATGGCCACAGAAACCAAATCCCTGAGTGACCTCGGCGGCATGAAAACTGCTGGCGGCGATACGCTGTCAGCAGCCGTTCCGAACGCGGCTCCTGTCTATGTGCAGAAGCTCGACAAACTCGGTCGCTCCTACGCCACCGGCAAGCGCAAGAACGCGATCGCTCGCGTTTGGCTGAAGCCCGGCTCCGGCAAAATCATCGTCAACACCAAGGACTTCTCGGCATACTTCGCCCGCCCTGTGTTGCAGATGCTGCTAAAGCAACCGCTGAACGCTGCCGCCCGCTCGTCACAGTACGACGTGATGGCAACGGTTTCCGGCGGCGGTCTCTCCGGTCAAGCCGGCGCGATCCGTCACGGCATCTCCAAGGCGCTGACCTACTTCGAGCCGGACCTGCGTGCCGTGCTGAAAAAAGGTGGCTTCCTGACCCGCGATAGCCGCGTCGTCGAACGTAAGAAATACGGCCGCATGAAAGCTCGTCGTAGCTTCCAGTTCTCGAAGCGCTAAACTTTACACACTGCCTGCCAACAGCCCGCCTCATCAGCGGGCTGTTTTTGTTTTTCCGCGCGAGTGCAATTATGTCGCTTGTGTGTTCGTAGAATTTCTGCTTTTATTTAAAAAGGTCAGCATGCCTGCCCTATATTTCCCGAAGACGTGAGAGCTGTTGTGAGCCACAATCTGAACGATCAGCAGGACCTAGTCGCGCCTTTGGCGCGGCGCGCTGCGTCGTATGCGGTTGTCACACCTTCGGATGCACTCACGCGCGACGCGCACAAACGTGCCCCCACTACCGGCATTGACGCGCGAAAACGGGCGCTCAAACGAGCGTAACGCGTCGCCGTCCAGCCCTGGACGCCCCGACGAGCCCGCGAGATGCCAGCAGCTAGTTGGCCTGTCACTCTGCCAAGCGCTCAAAGCTGAATAACTCCCCACCCGGCCTGAACAATTTAACTCATTGCGCCGCCGGGCCACGACGATCTAAGCAAACTATCGTAAGACAACCAGCCGGATCGCTGGCGCCAACCTTGGACACGACCATGAGCCACTCAGACCTCAACGCGCCCCACCTTTCGCCTGCCGACCAGAACGCTGACCCGCAGCTGGCCGAGTTCAAGGATGGCACCGTGAACGGCGTGTCACCGTATCCGGACGAAGACAAGTTGCTCGGCATGTATGATCCGGCGCTGCAACGGGATGCCTGCGGCGTCGGCTTCATCGTCGATCTGAAGGGCCGCCGCAGCCACGGCATCGTCAAGGACGCTTTGGCGATCCTGGAAAACCTGGAACATCGCGGCGCGGTCGGGGCTGATCCGCTGGCCGGCGACGGCGCGGGTATCCTCATTCAGATCCCACACGAATTCCTGGTGGCTGAGACCAAGAAGCTCGGCTTCACCCTGCCCGAGCCCGGCCACTACGGCGTCGGCCAACTATTCATGCCAACCGACGAGCGGCTGCGCGCGCATTGCGAAACCGTGCTGAAGCGCATCGTCAAGCAAGAGGGCCTGGAGTATCTCGGCAGCCGGTCCGTGCCGGTCGACAACTCGTCGCTGTCGGAGATGGTACGCGGCACTGAGCCGGTCCACACCCAGGTATTCATTGGCCGTCCGAAAACCATCCTCGACGAGGACGCGTTCGAGCGCCGCCTCTACCTGATCCGCAAGGTCATCTCGAACGCGGTGTATTCGGCCTACAAGGGCCGCGACATCGGCTTCTACACGGTGTCGCTGTCATCGCGGACGGTGGTCTACAAGGGCATGTTCCTGTCGTATCAGGTCAAGGCTTACTACAAGGACCTGTCCGACCCGCGCGTGGCTTCAGCGCTGGCCCTTGTCCACCAACGGTTCTCGACCAACACGTTCCCGTCGTGGCGGCTGGCGCACCCGTACCGGATGGTCGCGCACAACGGCGAAATCAACACGCTGCGCGGCAACGTCAACTGGATGGCGGCACGGCAGGCGTCGGTGTCGTCGCCGCTGTTCGGCGAGAACATTTCCAAGCTCTGGCCAATATCGTACGAGGGACAGTCGGATACCGCGTGCTTCGACAACGCGCTCGAATTCCTGATGATGGGCGGCTACTCCCTCGCCCATTCCGCCATGATGCTGATCCCCGAGGCGTGGGCCGGCAACCCGCTGATGGATCGACGTCGCAAGGCGTTCTACGAGTATCACGCCTGCCTGATGGAGCCGTGGGACGGCCCCGCCGCGATGGCGTTCACCGACGGCCGCCAGATCGGCGCGACGCTGGACCGTAACGGCCTGCGCCCGGCACGTTATCTCGTCACCAAAGATGATCGCGTGATCATGTCGTCGGAATCCGGCGTGCTGCCGATTGACGAAGCCAACATCGCCACGAAGTGGCGGCTGCAGCCCGGCAAGATGCTGCTGATCGATCTGGAGCAGGGCCGCATCATCTCAGATGACGAGCTGAAGACCGACATCGCCGCCCGCTTCCCGTATGAGCAGTGGGTCAAGCGCACACAGATTCAGGTCGGCGATCTGCCGCTCGGTCCGGTTGCCAAGCGCCACAGCAACGTCGCGCTGCTCGATCTGCAGCAGGCGTTCGGCTACACCCAGGAAAGCCTGAAGTTCCTGATGGCGCCGATGGCGGCAACGGGCCAGGAAGGCATCGGCTCGATGGGCACGGACACGCCGATTTCGGTGCTGTCGCAGAAGGCCAAGCCGCTGCACACCTACTTTAAGCAGAACTTCGCGCAGGTGACGAACCCGCCAATCGACAGCATCCGCGAAGAGCTGGTGATGAGCCTGGTCTCGTTCATCGGCCCGCGTCCGAACCTGCTCGACCTCGAAGGCACCTCGAAGCTGAAGCGCCTCGAAGTCGGCCAGCCAATCCTGACCAACGACGAGCTGGAGCGCATCCGCCAGATCGGCAGCGTCAAGGACAACCACTTCACCTCCGTGACGCTCGACATCACCTACCCGTCGGACGCAGGCGCAGCTGGCATGGCTGCCGCTCTCGATGTGGCGTGTGCGGAGGCTGAGGAAGCCGTGCGCTCCGGCGACTACAACATCATCATCCTGTCGGACCGTGGCGTCGGGCCGGACCGCATTCCCGTGCCGTCGCTGCTGGCTACGTCCGCCGTGCATCATCACCTGATCCGTCAGGGCCTGCGCACGTCAGTGGGTCTGGTTGTCGAGACCGGCGAAGCCCACGAAGTGCACCAGTTCGCGACGCTCGCGGGCTATGGCGCCGAAGCGATCAACCCGTATCTGGCGTTCGATACGCTGGCTGAGTTGCTGCCGGAAATCGACGAGCAGATCACCCACAAAGACGCGATCAAGCGCTACATCAAGGCGGTCTCCAAGGGCCTGCTCAAGGTGATGTCGAAGATGGGCATCTCCACCTATCAGTCTTACTGCGGCGCGCAGATTTTCGACGCGGTGGGCCTGCGCTCGTCGTTCGTGAAGAAGTACTTCACCGGCACCCACACTCAGGTCGAAGGTGTCGGCTTGCGCACCATCGCGCGGGAAACCGTCGAGCGCCATCGCCAGGCCTTCGGCAACGTGCCAGCGCTCGCCAACGACCTCGAAGTCGGTGGCGACTACGCTTACCGCATCCGTGGTGAAGCGCACTCGTGGCGTCCGCAAGTCGTCGCCGATCTACAGCATGCGGTGCGCGGCAACCTGCCCGACAAGTACCGGGATTATGCCAAGCAGATCAACGATCAGAACGAGCAGTTGATGACGCTGCGTGGACTGTTCCATATCAAAACCGCCGAGCAGATGGGCCGCAAGCCGATCCTATTGGATCAGGTTGAGCCAGCAACGGAGATCGTCAAGCGCTTCGCCACTGGTGCGATGAGCTACGGCTCGATCAGCCTTGAGGCGCACACCACGCTGGCCGTTGCGATGAACCGGATCGGCGGCAAGTCGAACACCGGCGAAGGCGGGGAAGAATCCAACCGCTACGTCAAGATGCCGAACGGCGACAGCAAGCGTTCAGCCATCAAGCAGGTGGCATCGGGCCGGTTCGGCGTCACCACGGAGTACCTGGTCAATTCCGACATGATGCAAATCAAGATGGCGCAGGGCGCGAAGCCCGGCGAAGGCGGCCAGTTGCCCGGTCACAAGGTTGACGAGACCATCGCCAAGGTCCGCCACTCCACCCCGGGCGTCGGCCTGATCTCGCCGCCACCACACCACGACATCTACTCCATCGAAGATCTGGCCCAGCTGATCTACGATCTTAAAAACGTCAATCCGAAAGCTGATGTATCGGTCAAGCTGGTGTCGGAAGTCGGCGTGGGCACGGTCGCGGCGGGCGTCGCCAAAGCGCGCGCCGATCATGTCACCATCTCAGGCTTCGAAGGCGGTACCGGTGCGTCGCCACTGACGTCGATCAAGCATGCGGGCAGCCCGTGGGAAATCGGCCTTGCCGAGACCCACCAGACGTTGGTCGAGAACAAGCTGCGTGGCCGCATCGCCGTACAGGTCGACGGCGGCATCCGCACGGGGCGTGACGTGATCGTCGGCGCCTTACTGGGTGCTGACGAATTCGGCTTCGCCACGGCACCGCTGATCGCCGCCGGTTGCATCATGATGCGCAAGTGTCACCTCAACACCTGCCCGGTTGGCGTCGCCACCCAGGACCCTGTGCTGCGCGCAAAATTCAAGGGCAAGCCGGAGCACGTCATCAACTACTTCTTCTTCGTTGCCGAGGAAGTCCGCGAGCTCATGGCCGCGCTTGGCGTCGCCAAGTTCGAGGACCTCGTGGGCCAATCGCAGACGCTCGATCAAGAGCCAGCCCTCGCTCACTTCAAGCAACGCGGCCTGGATTTCAGCCGCCTGTTCCACCGTCCAGATGTTGGTCGCGATGTCGCCATCCGCCACGTCGAGCGGCAGAACCACGGTCTCGAAAAAGTGCTCGACATTAAGCTGATCGAAACCGCCAAGCCCGTGCTCGACGGCAAAAAGAAAACCATCGAGGCAACGTTCCCGATTGCCAACCGCGACCGTTCGGCAGGTGCCATGCTGTCCGGTCAAGTGGCGATGAAGTACGGCCATGCCGGACTGCCGGACGATAGCATCGTCATCCGCTTCAACGGCATTGCCGGGCAATCATTCGGTGCGTGGACCGCGAAGGGCGTGACGCTCGAGCTGGTTGGCGAAGGCAACGACTATGTGGCCAAGGGCCTGTCCGGCGGTAAAATCATCGTCCGGCCTGATCCGAAATCCGGCATCAAGCCGGAGGACAGCATCATCGTCGGCAACACTGTGCTGTACGGCGCGATCTCCGGCGAATGCTACTTCCACGGCGTCGCTGGCGAACGCTTCGCCGTCCGCAATTCCGGCGCGGTGGCCGTCGTTGAAGGCACGGGTGACCACGGCTGCGAATACATGACCGGCGGTTGCGTCGTCGTGCTCGGCCAGACCGGCCGCAACTTCGCGGCTGGCATGTCCGGCGGCATCGCCTACGTGCTCGACGAGAAGGGCGATTTCGAACAGCGCTGCAACATGGCGATGATTGATCTAGCCCCCATCGCCGAGGAGGAAGTCAG
>JAYSVA010000401.1:0-6383 GCA_043718785.1 Hyphomicrobiaceae bacterium | reverse complement strand
GCCTCGACCGCACAAATGGCTTATACCGGTTCCGCTATACTCGCGGTGCCGAGACACTTGAAAATTTCCGTCCGTTTGACGGCATGCCGGACCTGCACGAGGTCTACACGTCCGATGAATTGTTGCCGCTGTTCGCTAACCGGCTGTTGGCCCGGTCACGGCCGGAGTACCAAGCGCACCTGCGCTGGTGCGGTTTTGGCGCCAACACGGTGCCCGATCCGCTCGCGTTGCTCAGCGTTACAGAAGGCCGCCGCGCGACTGACGCGGTAGAAGTTTTCGCATGCCCCGAGCCGGACGTCGACGGCCGCTACGTCAGCACGTTCTTCGCCCACGGCCTGCGGTGGCTGCCGGAATCGGCTAAAGACCAGATCGACCGTTTGCAGGCGGGTGACCCACTGCATCTGATGCACGACGCGTCGAACTCCCAAGATGCCGACGCCATGATGTTGCTGGGTGTCGCCGACGATCCTGCGACAAGTGTCGGGTTCGTGCCGCGATATCTCGCGCCCGACATCCGCTCGCTTAAATCAAGGGCCGGAGTCCAAGCACCGAAAGTGATGGTCGCGCGCGTGAATGGCGACGCTCCGCTTCAACATCGATTGCTGTGCCGGGTTCAGATGGAGTGGCCGAGCGGGTTCAGGCCATGCGCGGGGAATGGGTTTGAGCCCGTGAATGGTGCAATTTCACAGACGAGCCAAAAGTTCCTTGAAGCAATTCGGAGTTGACCACGTTCCAGGCCAAAGCTGGAAGACCGGTGGGTGGGTGGGTGGGACGCGTGCGCCACATGTCTGCGCGACATGTCTGGCGAGATCGAACCCGACGCGATTGGCTACAAAGCGTCCATTGAGAACAAAAGTGGTCATGGCCAACAACGGAAGTAGAACTTCCGTCAAAGCAAAGTGATTTCGTGTCAGATCCTCAGATGGAAACCGAAATATTCGGTTAGTTACCCTCTGCACATCGATGCCTTGCAGTCGCATAATGCTGAGCAAGCATTTCGCGGAAGCCGACCGGATCTTCAGAGTGCCAGACTTCGGGGATTTCCTGCGAGCAAACACAGCGCTCATAAGCGTGACGCATGCTCATTTGCACGACTTTGCGTTCCTGCAATAAGAAAAACCGCCCCAGGAAATCTTCATCTTTGGGCCAGACAGCATCAACATCACAGGGGCAAAAAATAGTACCGACGTATTTGCCTATAACCCCCACGGTGAATGCGACGATATTCGGCCCAGGTGTGATTGCAATACATGAGGCGGGCGCGACGCTGGTGCACAATTCTTCGAGCATCATCAGAGGCTCGTGGTCGCCCACTCTCGCCAGAAACGGAATATCTATGGTGACATCGCTGTTAATGTTTGCAAAATCCTCCTCGGTCGAGGCAAAAAGTATCTGACGCAAGTCATAGTGCTTGAAGTGAGACCGGAACGCTGCGCCGAACTCCAAGTAGCCAAGACCAAGAGCCACTTTCGCCAACATTCTTGCGTGGAGTTGCCGCAGATTAAAAACATCCATTTCCAACTGGAAAGATACATGGGTTGGTCGATCTAGATCGACGCCTGATCTTGGGTCGAAAACCCGCATACTTCGCTGCTCAAAAACGACGCGGACCTTTTGCCCTGTCGCTGGCAAAGTCCGTTGCCAACGTTCTCATGCAGGTTGCTTGGCGTCGGCTGGATCGGTTTGATCTTGCCTGGAAACAACCTGTGCAATGTGGTCCGCCCACAACTGCCAAGCGGCGCGCAAACGGTCTGCGCGCTTTGATCGCCGATAGTGGACGCTGGTGACATCTTGCGGCGTGTGGTGGAGCAGGGCGCTCTGGATCGATTCCTGTACTTCGGCCTCGTCCAGGAACGAGACCATGGCTGTGCGCATGTCGTGCAAGTGCAGGTCGTCGATTCCAGCGTCGTCGCAGATCCGGCGCATGGCGCGGGTCACGGAGTCACTGTTGATGTACGGCAACTCGGTGCTGCGCTTGGCGGTATCAAGGGGATCAGCCGGAAAGACGAATTCGTCGTTGGCGCAGGCGGCTAGCGCTTCGTCGAAGAGCGCACGCGCCTGTCGGCTGAGATACACGATCTGTTCGCGCCCGGACTTCATTCGACCTTCGTCGACGATGCGCCCGGCCTTGGCGATGTCACCCCGGATAGTCCAGACATCATCGGCGAGTTCATCGACGCGGGCGCCAGCCACTTCCTTGCGGCGCAGACCGGTCATGATTGTCAGCTTGAGTACGAGCGCGATGGCTTGCGACAACCTCGGCGCCGCATCGATGGCGTGCCACAGCCGACGAAGCTCGTCATCAGTTGGGAGGCGGTTCCGGACGCTCTTGATGGTCTGCTGGTTGGGCACGCCCTTGGCCGGGTTGGTCTTGGTCAACGATTCCCGGATGCCCCACGAGTAGATGCCGCCGATGGTGGTTTTGACTCGCTGGGCGTGAACGATTTTTCCCTTGGTTTTGATTTTCCGACAGATGCCGGCCACGTCGTCCGCCGTCACGGCTGAGGCGACCTTGTGTCCGATGTCTGGATAGACATCGGCTTTCAGGCAGTAGTCGTAGTTGCGGCGCGTCGATGCGGCGAGTGATGGATGCTCGGCGAGACAACGTTCGGCGAGCTTCTGGAATGTCATGCCCTTGTGCTGGGCATGCTGCGGATTGTCGCCGCGCCCGACCCCGGCGCGATGCTCGTGAGCCTTCTGGATGGCCTCAGCGAGCGTGGTGTCGGCAATGTCACCGATCTTGATCTTGCGTTGCTTGTCGAGCTTGAGCCGGAAGATGAACCACCAGGACGCCGCGCCGGTCGGGTAGGTGACGAGGTGCAAGCCTTCATGACCCTCGACCCGCCAACGGCAGGCGGGCAGGTCGAGCTGATCCTTGATCTTCTTCCGGATGGACTCGGTCTTGGCGGGGACCGTGTTTCGGGCTGCGCTTGGCATGGCGGAGCGACCTTCAATCTGCTGTTTTTCAGGGCATTCTTGCGCGCGAGCGCGGCTTCACCTGCGGCTTCAAAAGCTCGATTTTTTGTGCTCCTTAGACACGTATCGAGACGCATCGGGATTCGACCGTCAGGTTTACGACTGACGACCGCTGGTGCGATTCTAATGGGTTTTTCGCCTACGATTGCGGCTTCACTGCGGCTTCAAAAAACCGATCTTGCATGCTATTCTGTGATCTGTCTTGATGTTAAGCAAACACTGGTAAATAGTTGATTTACAATGGCATTGAGCGCTTATGAAATATCGTGAGTTGTCCTGATTTTTCCAATCTGGGCAGTCTCATAACCTGAAGGTCGTTGGTTCAAATCCAGCCCCCGCAACCATCTTTCGCTTGGATACGGCTCCCTCGGGGGCCGTTTGCGTGTTTACTGTTGGCAGTGATGGTCCGGTTGGTGGCTAGTTCGTTGTGACTTCTCGTCGAGCAAGGCTTGATGGCCTTGAGCAGGGCCACGAGGTTCGTGCTGGCATCAGCGGTCAAGTCAAGATCAACGACCTGAACGCGTGACGCAGGGCAGCCCGAACCTCCCCACGCTCAGTTCCCGGATGCGACTACCAGCGCTTGCCATTTTGCGAGGAATTCCTTGCGCTGCGTGGCGGCGTCGTCTTCGTTGGTGGCGAAGACTTTGATCGTTTTGAGCTCTGGCAACTGGACATGCTTGCCGACCTCAATGTCGGTGCGGCTTGGGCGGCGGAACGCGGTTTCGAGAAGGGCAATTTGCACCTCCTTCGAGATCAGCAGGTCGCAGACTTGCTGGGCTAGCGGACCGCCCGGCGCGCCTTTGATCAGCGTCAGGAATTCGGGCGTGGTGAAGGTGCCGTCGGCCGGATAAACTAGCGCGATTTCCTTCTGGCCACCGGCCACATAGGTGTAGGCGTTCGATTCGAACGTTAGGCCGATGGCGTATTCGCCTTGGCCGACGCCGCGCAGCACGGTTGGCGCGGAACTGGTGACTTTGATGTTATCAGCCAGCTTTTTCAGTGCGTCGCCGCCGAGCAGTTTGTCGATGCCCCACAGGATCGTGTAGGCGGTGGAGCTGTTGGCGGGATCAGCGATGATCATTTTGCCTTTAAAGCGCGGATCGAGAATGTCGGCCCAGCTTTTCGGCTCGGGCAAGCCGCCGAGCTGGTTCTTGTTCAGCATCATCACGGCGACGTGCATGTTGGACGCAGTCCACAAGTCTTGCGGATGGCGCAGGCTGTCCAAAATGGCCGAGGCGTCCTTGACCTTGTACGGCTCGAAAAGCGGCTTGAACGCGCCGAGCGTGTTGGCGCTGGAGCTCCAGAACACGTCGCCTTGCGGTTTGGCGACCTCGGCCTCAATGCGGCGCAACAGCTGTCCGCTACCGCCGGTCACCGTGCTGAGCTTCAGGTTCGGCATGGTTTTGCGTGCAACGTCGGTTACGGCGTCAACGGCCTGCGCCGAGTTCGAGGTGTAGAGCGTGGCGGTACCACTTGCGGCCTGTGCCATGGCGCGACTGCTGACGCTGGCGGCTAAAACAGCGAGTGCAGAACGGCGGGTGAAGTGAGTGGTCATGATCGAGCGTCCTCCCGTGGGTGTTTTTTCAGGATGCTAGCATTCAGGTGCGCGATGAGAATAGGTCAATTTTGAAGACCTTCGTTGCGATGATGATGGGCAGCAAAATGACTGTGACCAGCACCAACCCGTATGCCGAGGCCTGCGCCATCAGCCCGCTGTCGATCAGTTTGAAGATCTGGATCGGCATCGTTTCGCGCCCCCCCGAGTAAACAATGATCGAGGTCGAGAGTTCGGCAACGGTCGTTGTCCAAGTCAGCACGGCAGCGGCCGCGAGGGCTGGCACCATCAGTGGCAGCACAACCTTTAGGAACGTGCGCCCTGGCGGCACGCCTAAGCTGATGGACGCGTCTTCGATGGACGACGGAATGTTGTACAGCGTCGATGAGGCGTTGCGCAGCCCGAAGGGCAAGCGACGGATCACGTATGCCAGCACGATGATCACAGCGGTGCCCGTCAGCGGCAGCCAACCGCCGTTGAAGGCATGGATCAGACCAATGCCCAACGCCGTGCCGGAAAGCGCCAGCGGCAGCGCCGTCAGATAATCGAGAAGCGGCGTAATCGCGTTGCGCTGCTTGACGATGAGATAGCCGATCAGCGCTGACAGCACGATGGCAATGACGGTGGCGCAGGCGGCGAACTTCAGTGTGTTGAGCAGCGGTGTCGGTGCCGTGACGAACACCCGTTCCAGGTTGGCCGTCGTCCATTGGCCCCATCGCATCACGGGTCCCCGTGCCACTGTGAACGCACCAATCACCACTGACACGAGCGGCAGCAGCGAAATCGCCACGACCAGCCCCGCGATGCTGACGAACACCAGGGCTGCCGGGCCGCGCAACCGTTCTGGGCGCGCGGACCGCCCTTGCACCACCTCGTAGCGACCACGCGAGATCACCCATCGCTGAACGAACAGCACGATCATAATCAGGCCGATGGAGACGCTGGCGAGCGTGCTTTGCAGCACTGGATTGGCGGAGGTTTCCGAGACGGCCGCCTGATAGGTTTGCACTGACAGCAGATCGACGCGACCGCCAAGGATCATCGCCAGCGCGAAATTGCCGACCACGAGCGTGAAGATCAACAATGCACTTGCGAGAATGGCGGGCAGGATAACCGGTAGCATCACCTTCCAGCGCGCCACCCGCGGTGACGTGCCCAGGCTTTGCGCGGCCTCCTCAAGTTGTACATCGAAGCCACGGATCGCCGCCAGAGTGCCGATGTAGGCGTAGGTGTAGTAGACGAACGTCATCGACGTGATCAGTCCGAACCAACCGTAGAAGCTCGGGATGGTGATGCCAACGTCCTGCAGCGAGCGGCGGATCAGGCCGTTGTTGCCAAGCATCATCAGCCAGGTCTGCGCGACGATCACCTCCGGTGTCACCAGGGTCACGAGCGGCAGGATGGAGACGACGCCCTTGCCCGGGTAGTCGTAGCGCGCGGTCAGGTAGGCCAGCGGCACGCCGATGGCGAGTGCGGCCACCGTAACCGCCGCCCCCAGCATCAGCGTGTTGATGATGCCCCTGATGTAGCGCGGCTCCGTCATCAGCGTCGTCCAGCCGGAGATGCTGCGGCCATCAGCCTTGCCCAGACTGCCGTAAAAAATTGTCGCCACGGGGTAGAGCAGGAACACGGTCAGCAGCGCCAGCAGCGCCAGCGACAGCCAGAACCAGAGGGAGCGGAGTTGTCCGGTCATGCCTGCAGCACCAGCGTCTTCGCTGGATTGAACCGCAGCAGCACGGTGTCGCTGGTGGCGTGGGCATCATGGCCGTCGCCCGTGCGCTCCACAGTGACCTGTGTGCCGGATGCCAGTGCCATCACGTAGCTGGTGCGGCTGCCGAGGTACTGGCGGCGC
>JAYSVA010000041.1:0-4621 GCA_043718785.1 Hyphomicrobiaceae bacterium | reverse complement strand
AATAGTCGATGCCATACAGGGCAAACGCTGAGCCAAGCGCCAGGAGCATCGATATCCCCAGTAGCCAATGGCGCATCGGTCCCTCGTGCTTATGCCCTCATTTAGGCCGCTGCCAGGCTTGCGGCCGCTGCCAGACGCCTAACCCCGCCAGATCGAGCGGCCAGGCCGCAGCCGTTGTCCGCACTGCCGTCCGCAACTTGGCCGAGCGGGCGCGCGGATTGGCATCGGTTTCAGCCTCCCCTGGTCCTACAGCACGGTGGTTAATAAACTCGAAACTTGTGTCCCGCCCTGCTTGCGTCGGCGGCATGTGGCGTGACCCCTGGGGCACACGGCCGGTGCGGTTGGCCAGGAACTGCTTGACGATGCGGTCCTCGCTGGAGTGGAACGCCACCACCACCAGCCGCCCGCCCGGCTTGAGCAGGTTTTCCGCCGCCGTCAGCCCGCGCGCCAGCTCGCCCAGCTCATCGTTGACGGCGATGCGCAGCGCCTGGAACGTCCGCGTCGCCGGGCTGCGGCCATCGATCTTGGCTGGCCCCAGCACCCGCCCCACCACCGTCACGAGGTCGGTGGTGGTGACAATCGGCGCGATTTCCCGTTGCTTCAGGATCGCCCGGGCAATAGCGCGTGATCGCCGCTCGTCGCCATAGTTGAACAGGATATCGGCCAGTTCATCCGGCCCGAGCGTATTGACCAGTTCTGCCGCGCTCGGCCCGGCATGATCGCCAGACTGCGACATCCGCATATCCAACGGGCCTTCCGTTTGGAACGAGAACCCGCGCGCCGCCTGATCCAGCTGCATCGACGACACGCCGATGTCGAACACCACGCCGTCAACCAGCCCACCTGCACGCGGCGGCTCGCCATCCGGGGTTTCCTCCGCCCGGACAATGGTTTCCATATCGCCAAACGGCCAGTTCACAACGTTCAGCCGGTTCGGATAGCGCGCGGTGATGGTGCTCGCGTTGGCGATGGCAGTGGGGTCCCGGTCAAACGCCAGCACCCGGCAGGTACGCTCAGCATCCAGGATCGCGGTGCTGTACCCGCCCGCCCCAAACGTGCCGTCAATGATGAGGTCGCCGGGTGCCGGAGCGAGTGCGGCGAGCACTTCAGCCAGCATAACGGGGGTGTGGGGACGTGCGGTGTCAGACATGAGCTGTGGTCGGTTTGGCTTGTGTTGCGGCGTTTAGGGGCCTTTGGAGTGGGGGTAGCGGTTTTGTGCGAATTGTCACCCCCTACGCGGGACGGCTACCCCGCCTTTCCGCTTAATCCCCGCCTCTACGCGGAAGATGTCGGGAACATTGATTTTACCGTTTGTGCGTTCTTCCATCACGGCAATGTTCTTCATCGCGTCAAGTAGCGTTGGAAGGTTTGCCTCTTGCGCAAATCCGACAGGGGCTCGGGTTGGTTCGCTGGCTGAATTTTTTTGTATCTGTTGAATAACGCGCTCTTGTGTCCATTGATTGAATAACTCCTCACGAGATATTGGAACCAATTGACCAGTCAGAGCCTTGAGCGCTGGGTCAATCCATGCGTAGTCCTCTCTCAACTCTTCAAGACGATCAGTTGATGCTTTTCTGACACCGTCAATTAGACCTAAGTGATCCACAACCTTGTCTGTCGGTTGAGGGCGATGCTCTGCTGCCGCTCGCCACGCCCGGAGAAACGTCCGCGGAGAGCAGTTGTTTGCCGCGTCACTTAGGTGAAGCGGTACCCAAGTTAGTACTCGCCCTCGCTTTTTGTTAGTCCCCATGAAATCACCGGCTAGTGCTGTGACCATTTCACTCAACTGGTCTCCCGCCAAAGCATGCATCCGACCATCACGAGGCAATGCGTGAGCGGCATTATTCTGTTGTGCAAGCATTTCAAGTTGCTCTGCCGCTTTCGGGGATCGCATTAGTTCAAAAAGTAAAAGCGCATACAGTTCATGCGGAAGCCATTTAAGGTCTACGTGTCCATTCTTTATCTTTGAACTGTCGGGGAAGTGAAATAAATTTGTATCGGCAAATTGATCTACGCGCATGAAAATTTTTGCGCGGATCGAGCGGAATGATTGAAGTCCAGCAATGCGGGTCAGCAATGATTTGGTCAAATTGTGTATGCCTCCCCAGTCTCTGGCAAGTCGGTCAAGAGCATCAAACACAATGATAAGGCTATTTCCATCGTTCGCTAATCTGTCATCCAGCTCTGACATCGCTTCAGGGTAAAGGTTTGGTTTTGCGAGCGTTTCACGGAGTGTTTCGTTGAAAGTCGAATTTTTTTTCGCCTTGGTAGATCGAGCGCCGCGCAGCAGCACAGCGCGCCAAATCAAATCTGGCTCCGCTCCAGATTTTAGCGCAGTTGCAATCTCGTCTGTTGACGGCGCTACCGGGTTTCGTTTGTCCGACCCATTGAAGCCAATCACTACCTGGGTTTTCCCTAGAGCTGACAGCCCGTGAGATTTAGCGAGTCGTTTGCGGAATTCTTCGTTGAGCAAAGCATGTGTCCAGAAGCTTTTTCCCATACCTCGGTTTCCAACGACCAGTGGGCGCTTTAGATCCAACACACCACGATGGCCATCTGGAAAAAAAGCACGATCCAAGGAGATCGTCTCATTGGGTTCGACCCTAGCTGACTGGTCGAAGCTTGCCATCGAACTGCGAATGGCCCCGAAGTTAATGTCACGGACATTACTCATGGTGTGCTTTCCGTGCTTTCTACAGGCGAACCATATTCCTCTATCAACGTATCGAAACCATCTAAGAATGGTCGATATGACTGTTCATAGAACGCTTTTGTCAATTGACTTCGATCGCGCAACGGATCGAAATCGACGAAGCTTTGGTTGAACGGAATAATCAACGGTAAATGCGGTGCCGATACTTCGTCAATTCCAAAGTTGACGTCGGTCAAACTTCCGAGGTCTTCGTCGTAGATTTTTTCTGAAAAAAGATCATAAAGTGCGTCCCGATGTTGGGCTAGAACATCCTCATTCATGCTTGCTTTAGCATAAACAGCCTTCAGTCGAAATCTCCATTCTGCCTTTCGACCCTGTGCTTTGTCCCGTTTGGCTAGCATACCTAGGCCAGCAAACAAGGCTTCGTAGCCTCTGATTGTCTGCTTCTGCGCCGTACCAAACAACAGAATTGTTGCGCCAAGCCCGATTAGCGTCGGTGCTGCAAGTTCGGCCAGTCCAGCTCTACTGTCTATCAGAACAACATCATATTCAGCGCGCACTGTCAGCCGCGACAGCATTTCTGAAATCTGCTGCCCGACGGATATTGTATCACCATCAGTTGTAAGGTCTTCGATCATGGCGCGCGCAAGTTTTGGGAGTATATTTTCAGGTGCTTCGAATGACTTGGTTCCGAGTGCTGGAACGACATCTACTCGGCCACCGCCGCCTGTTGTAAGTGCACTTATCCCGACAAAATCTTCGAGCATCGCATCAGGGACGCCGCCGATGCCATTCTCGACGAGAAAATCAACAACGCCGAACTGTGGCATACGACCGCTGTCAAGTAACAGGTCCCCAATTCCAGGTGCTTCTAGGTCGAGGTCTACAACGAGTACGTTCATATTTCGGCGGGCGAGGTCTGCTGCCGTTATCGCAAGTGCGGACGAGCGACCGACGCCACCCTTTAAGCTGGCGAAAACCACTCGTGGTGGACGGGCTGCGACGTCCACTGGTCTGTCGAGCCAAGCTGTGCCGACAATCCTGCGGTCGATCAACTGACAGTCCAAACCATCGACGCGAACGGGAAATCGTGAAGTGTCACTGAGTAGAGCATCGGTCCCTGGGTCCCCAAGGAACGAGACTAGGCGATTAGATCGAGCATACGCCCCGAGGGTATCTTGGAGGCTGGTCGTGACGAGTGTCCGTTCTTCATCGGAGGCTGACGCCCGCGATGCGACAAAGCAGAGTCTGCCGGTTGTATCACGCACCAGTACGCCATCTTGCGTAGTTTGGTCGCCAAGGCTGGTTCGCGCAGCTCTGACTAGTTCCGCAATGGATTCGTCGAAATGAGTCAGAAGTTTTGGCTTCATAGTGCGTCCATTTGGTTGACGAGTTCCTCGGCAGATTTTTTCCAGGCGCTGACCCAGTTTGCTTGGATCTCAGCGGTAGGAGCATAGCGCATCTTTGTATCCCACTGCTGGAATAGTCCTTCTTGACTCAGGATTGGCCGTAGCTCCGCAGCGCGGCGACCTTGTAGCGTATTGGTGCTGTTCAGTGATGTCCGCAGCGCAGGAAAGTGCTCGTAGAACGGGTCGCTCTCGCCCGGTTTAGGCCTCTTCATTGCGTCTTCATCGAATGGTTTCATGCCAAGTTTCTGCCGCATCAACTCTTTGAGAGCGAGTTCACCTGCTAGGCCAAATAAGTATCCTGCAACAGCTTGGCAGCCTGGTTGGGTCCCTGGCATGGTCGACTGGTACAAGACATGTGCCGCCTTGAGATGGCGACGGGCAGCGGATGGTAGATCTTTACTGTAAGTCATACGGTATCCTATCGTCCGCTCAGTTTTGTGTTCGGTGCTGCTTCGTTCACCCACCCTTCACTCCCCCAAACAGTTTCCGGTGGTCTTGGACTTTTTGGCGGGCGGCGGTGCGGCGGGCTTCGAACTTGGCGGGTTCCCAGATTTGGAAT
>JAYSVA010000005.1:0-2245 GCA_043718785.1 Hyphomicrobiaceae bacterium | reverse complement strand
GCCCGCGTTTTCGTGCTGCTGTCGCTCAGTGGCGTGTCATCAGCCGTTCTTGCACAAACGCCCGTCCCAGTTGCTGCACCCTGCACCCAGGCCGATCTGGCTGCGGTTGTTGACGATATGGGCGCTAAGCTGCGGGCCAGTAGCATGGAGGCCTACCCGCGCCTGCAATCGCGGATGCGCCAACTGGCAGCCGTAAAAGGCTGGCCGGAGGTCGAAGCTGAAGCGAAGGCGCAGGAGCTGCTGGAGGACCGCGAGAGCCGCGCGCTCGACGAAAAGGCCGGCCAGCTGCTGATCGAACTCGACCGCAAGGGGCCATCAGAGACGATATCGCCGACTTGCGCACAAGTGGCAGAGCTTAAGTCCATCGCCAACCAGCTGCTTGAGGTGACTCGGGCGAAGTCGGCTCATTCCATCGCCCGGCTCGACATTGAGCTCGGCGTCCGGCCAACGGCGAAAGCACCTGAAGCCAAACCTGAAGCCAAGCCGGAACTGAAGCTCGAAACCAAGCCTGATGTGCCAGCAAAGCGCCCAGCCGTTGTCGGCGCCGCGCCGACGCCTGTGCCAAGGCCGCAGGTGCCGCTGCCGTGGGATACCCAAACCGTGCGCCCACCAGCGCCACCCCAGGCTGTTGCGACGTCAGCGCCGTGGCCCGCAGCCTCGTCGATCCCACCAGCCACGGCTGCCGACTTGGAGTTCACGCAGGAGGACATCCGGGCCGCCGGACGCGGCATCTTCGGCACCATTTCCGCCGAACTGGCCAGCGTCATCGAGCATGCCTTCAAGAGCTACGGCCGCCCGAACGGCTACATCCTCGGCACCGAAGGCGGCGCGGCACTGCTGGCTGGCCTGCGCTACGGCGACGGCGTGCTGGTGACCAAGCGCGATGGCGAGCGCCCGATTTTCTGGCAGGGGCCATCAGTCGGCTACGATTTCGGCATCGCCGGGTCGCGCACCCTGGTGCTGGTCTATAATCTGCCGGAGCCTGACGCGATGCTGTCACGGTTCGGCGGGATAGACGGCTCGGCCTTCTTGGTCGGCGGCGTCGGGCTGACCCTGCTGAAGAAGGGGCCGATCATTCTCGCGCCCATCCGCACCGGACTTGGTCTGCGGATCGGCGCCAGCGTCGGGTATCTAAAGTTCACCTCGAAACCGAGTTTCAATCCGTTCTGAAATTTTGCTACAGATCACCTGACAGACGGCACCGCGAAATGAGTGCCGCTGCGTAAAGGGGTCGAGTAGATGCAGTTACTGGATGAAGTGCGTCAAGCGCAGGGTGGCCACGCCATCGAGAATATGGCGCGGAGTTTTAACATCACGCCAGCGCAAGCCGAGGCTGCTATTGCCGCCGTGCTGCCCGAGTTCAGCCGCGCCATTGAGCGCAACACGCTGAACCGGGGTGGCCTCGCTGACCTGATCGGCGCGCTCGGATCAGGCCGCCACCAAGCCGCGCTCGAAAATCCGAATCTGTTCAAGAGCACGGAACTGCGCGACGACGGCAATGCCATCCTCGGCCATGTGCTCGGCGGCAAGGACCAATCGCGGGCCGTCGCCGCGCGCGCATCGCTGAGTTCGGGGCTCGGCTCCAGCGTCCTCCAGATGATGCTGCCATACATCATTCAGATGCTGATGGGCGGCTTGGCCGGCAAAGCCCAAGGCGGCCTCGGCGATATCCTGTCGAAGATCCCGGGCATGCCCGGCGGTACCCAGCCAAGTGGCAGAGCGCAGATGCCGCGCATGCCACAGCCGGAGCCTGCTTCCGTTCCCATGGAGCAGACCCGCTGGCCAACCCAGGCTGAGCCGACACCCATTCCGGATGTGGGCAGCGTGTTCGGCGGCGGCAACCCACTGCCACTTCCAGGTGATCCGCCGCGTGGCGGTTACGGGCGCTCGTCAGCTCCCCAACAGCCCCAGGCTGACAACCCGTTCGGCGACCTGTCCGACATCATTCGCGGTGGCAAAGGCATTCCGGGTGGTGCCGGTGGCGCGGCGGTTGGCGGGGGCATGCTGTGGGGCATCATCCGCAGCGTCCTCGGCGGGGCGCTCGGCTTTTCCGGCAAGAGCGGTGTCATGAGCTGGTTGTTCCGCATGGTATTCATGCGTTACGGCTGGGGGCTGATCAAAACCATCTTCATGAAGGTGCTGATGCGCCGCTAAGCCTCAAACAGCACCGCCCGCATCGGAGGATGCGGGCGGTGCTGTTCAGGGGCCTCACTTAGCGTTTGCAGGGCCGCGCATCGAAATCGCA
>JAYSVA010000400.1:0-6387 GCA_043718785.1 Hyphomicrobiaceae bacterium | reverse complement strand
ACGTCTCAAAAAGCCGTCTCAAGCTGGTCGCGTAAGCGCGCGTTCTAGCTTTGTCCGACTTAACGTTGTTGAGCGCACAAACCTTGAGGTGCTCCCTTATACGTTCAATCCAACGAGCAACTGGTTCCCCGCTGCGGTTACATCCGCTGACCCCACTGCGAGGCTACTCGGTTCATCGTATCGGTGGCTGTTGGGTAGCGCGACCGACACACACGGCAGCACGGTAACCTACACCTACGCGTGTCAGGAAGCGGCTGAGTGCTATCCGTCTCAGGTCAGTTACAACGGTACTACAGTATCGCTATTGAGCGAGCTTGATCCGTCACCATCCCAGTTCGCGAATGGCAAGACACTGCAGCAGGCACGCTATCGCTTGGCCACCGTCGACGTGACGACATCGGGCAAACGGGTTCGCAGCTATTCATTGCAGTATGCCGCAAGCCCAAGTACCGGCATGTCACTGCTCAAGCAGGTGCAGGAATTCGGCACCGATGCAGTGATCAGCGCTCTAGGGAAGGTCACTAGCGGGAGCGCTCTGCCGGCGGCGAAAATGACTTATGAAACCGCCGCTATGGCGTTCGGCGGCAATGGCGCGGTCACAAATGTGGCCCAGCCGACTCATACGGGATACACGTTTGAAGGTCGCCAAACGCTAGCGGCAGACTTCAATGGGGATGGCAAATCCGATATTGCACAGATTTTCCGATTCAAAACTACGGCAACGCTTACGAAGGCAGGCACTGCAGAGGCTATTCGTTCACATTGTCTGGACATCGGCATTCCGCTGACCGGTCAGGCTGCAACGACCACATACAAAAGCAAGCTGCAGCCGACGCGGACATGCAGCGAGGGCGCGTATCCGAGCGTGGTGACGGGTGATTTTGACAATAGCGGTAAGGCTCAGCTCGTCGTATTGCGGAAAGCTAGCGTTGCGACTGGCGAACAGTTTTGGGCTTCAGTTATGCGCTGGTCCGGGACGGCGTGGACGGAATCGGCTCCGCAGATGCTTCGGCTCCGGGCATGCACAGGAGATTATTGCTTCACTTTTGGCAAAACTGATACGGACACCGCTTTCCCGAAGGCGGTTGCTGTCGATATGCAGGGGACTGGCAAAGCAATCCTGTTGAACGCTCCTGACGCCGGTGACTCCTATGAGGTCGTTGGCGACACATTCGTCGCGGCGGGGGTTAGCACGCCCGCAATTATACCAGACCCAACCGATGTCTTGGCGGCGTTTTCGGGTGCAGCGCCGGGCGTTGCACGGTTTGCGGACTTCAATGGCGACGGCAAAACCGACATGGCCATTGTCTATGCCAACCGAGCAGAACTGTATCTGTCGAATGGTAGTGCATTTACTCTAGCCGCAACCCAAGCGTTGCCGCGCGAACTGTCACCAGAAGCGCTGAAGAACCTGAAGCACACTTTGATCGTTGGTGATTTCAACGGCGACGGGAAATCTGACCTCGCCTACATTAATTCCCAAGGCTACGTCACGGCGTTGATCTCGACTGGTGCCGACCTCCGGGTTAACGAAACGACAACTGCCATCACCCCGCCAAACAACTCTTTAGACATCGGTTTGTTTGCGGCCGACTTCGACGGAGACGGCAAGACCGACATCGCTTTTAATGGCGGAACTTTGATCAGCGCTAACCTAGAAACGATGGGCACATCCGGAGTTTTCCCCGCTCGACTAAACAACGGTGTTGTATCTTTCGCGGCGCCGATCGAAGCATCGAAAGTTGTTAACTTCACATGGTGCAATGGCGAACTTTGGGTTGATCCGTCATCGTGGAAAGAGAAAAAGTACTTCTGCGTTGGAGTCGATATGAATTACAGGGTGAGGTATCAGATGCCCATCCGTGCGATTGGAGATATCACGGGATCAGGCCGCGCAACCCTGATCGGCGGCACAATAGGCGAGGAAGAAAACGACGGGTCAGATTCCAGAACCGGCAAAGTAGACCCGAGCCGTTTTCCCTACAATTATCTGCCGACCGCACTCTATTCGCAGACCAACACGGCCGGTTCGAACCTTCTCAAGACGTTCCAGAACCCCTATGGAGGCATCGAGACCGCTACCTATGTGCCGTCCAGCACCTGGACAAACAGCCGCCTACCGTCGGTATTCGCGACGCTGAAAAGCCTGACACGCAATGACGGCAATGGCACGACTGGCACCACTACGTTCAGTTACAAAGAAGGCAAGTTTGATCGCGCCGAGCGGCGGTTTCTCGGCTTCCGTACTGTGACAACACAGTCGCCGTGCAACGCTGCACCTTGCCCGGTTAAGTCGGCCAACTATTATCAGACTGATCTCGCGACGGCTGGGATGCCTGAGATCATCTACTATGGCGACGCCTCTAACACATCACAGCGTGCGACCTGGAATGGCTACAACAACGTCACACGGACAGCCCCATTCCGGGCGGACAATTACTGGACCAACCAGTACCATTGGACGTCGGCAAGTGCTTACAGCAAGTCCTCTGTCTACCGCATTTTTGACAAACATGGCAATGTTACGAACCAGGTTGACCTCGGTTCAGATGCCATTGGTGACGAACGCACGACCGCGAACATCTACGCCGTGAACACCAGTGCCTTCATCCTGAACAAACTGTCATCGACGAAAGTGCATCTCGGCAATGGACCTGGACCACTGCTCGCGCACACGCGATTTTCTTATGACGGACAAGCCAACACTGCCGCACCAACCAAGGGTAACCTGACCAAAACTGAGCGTTGGCTTGACACCAACGGGAGTTGGGTCGCTCAAACGGCGGAGTACGACGCTGTCGGCAATCGCATCGTGCAGGTAAATGAACTGGGTGGCCGGAGCGAAGTCACATTCGACCCGACGTATCGTAAGTATGCAGTGGCAGCACGTGACGCCCTGTATTTCAAAGGCGCGACAGCGCATCAAACCAGCGCCACCTACCATCCGACATGTGGTTTGCCGCTGACAGCTACGGACATGAACGGCCAGACGACCAGGACGACCTACGACGTCCTGTGCCGTCCCGTGCGGATTGACCGCCCGGGCGGCGACTATGCCCGCACCGTCTACGACAGCCTCGGTACCCCAACCGCACAGAACGTAACAGTCTACACACCAGCCCCTGCTGGATCGGGTGTCACTGAGCGCAGAAGCCAAACATTCATGAACGGCTTCGGCATGACGCGCCTGACAGTCACGCCAGGCACGACCGCCACGGCCTTCGTCTACCAGGACACTACGTTCACGCCGCTGTTCCAGAAAAAAGCAGTCTTTGAGCCAGCTCTGAGCACCAACAAGACTGGCGCAAGAACCACATTCACCTACGATGCGCTCGGTCGCGTTGTTAAGACAGTCAAGCCGGACGGCAAGATCGTTACAGCGAAGTTCCACGCCAGCGATGCTTTCATCGCCGCGTCGGTCACCGATGAGCTTGGCAACGTCAGCACGGCCCATACTGATGCGCATGGCAGGACGATCCGCACGGAACGCTCCGCTCCGGGCTCCGCTGCAGCACGCGCTAGACTACCAGCTATCGCGGCAGCCCTTGCGCCGCTACAGGCCAAAATGGAGGCCGACAGGGCGGCGCTGTTACCGCTACAGGCGACGCTAAACATCGACACAACCAACCTCGCGGTGGCCCGGGCCAAGCTTGTAACGGACACGGCCGCACTCGCCACCGCACAGGCCAAACTCACGACTGACACCGCAGCGGTTGCCGCGGCGCAGGCGGTCGTGACGGCCGACAACACGGAGCTGGCTGCGCTGCAGGCTAAGCTTGCGACCGACACCGCCGCAATGACGGCGGCACGCGCCAAACTTACCACGGACACGGCGGCACTTAATTTCGCCAAGGCGAAACTCGCAACCAGTACGGTGGCGCTCAATAGCGCGAACGCCGTGCTGGTCACCGACACGACGGCGTTGGCGACGCTGCGCACCACGCTGACGAATGATACGGCGGCGCTGGCGGCCCTGCAGACGGAGCTAGCGCGTCTGCGCACGCTTCCGTCCAGCACCGTCGTCGCTTACAGAGGCGCCACAGCCTTCTTCCGGGGCGTTCCGGTCACAGCGGCGCAGCAGATTGTTGCGCTGGCGGCCCAAGTCGGCCCGCTGCAGACCAAGATTGCCAGCGGCAACACCGCAATTACTGCGAAACAAACCAAGATCACTGCCTCTACCGCCGCAGCGGCTTCAGCGCAGACGACAGTGACCGCCGACACAGCTGCCGTCGCGAACCAGCAAGCCATCGTGACCGCTGACATGGCGGCCGTAACGGCACAGCAGGCCAAGATCACCGCCGACAATGCGGCCATCGCTACCCAGCAGGCGAAGCTCAGGGCTGACACGGCCACGCTTGCGGCGCAGCAGGCTAAGGTCAACGCCGACAACGCCAGCATCACCAACCTGGCGGCGCTGATCGCGGCGGACAACATCGCGATTGCGGCGAACCAGACCAAGGTAAATACCGATACGGCCAACATCGCCAGCCAACAGGCGAAGATCGATGCTGACATGGCAGCGATCGCCAGCCACCAGACCGTCTCGGCAGCGGATCTGGCGGCAGCAGCTGCCACGGTCAAAACCCGCATGACCTACGACATGCTGGGCCGGATGACTGGGCTGACCGATGACCGGGGCAGCGCCTGGGCCTACACATTCGATAGCCTCGGCCGCACCACCAGGACCGCCGATCCGGATCTCGGCACCTGGACCGCGACCTACGATGCGGGATCGCGCCTCGTCACGCGCACGGATGCCAACGGCACCGTCACCAGCATGACCTATGACGCGCTGACCCGCGTGCTCACCAAGACGGTCGGCACTGGACCCGCTGCCGTTGTCACCACCTCGACCTATGATCAGCCACGCGCAAACGCCTTCAACATCGGCCAGCTGACGACGCACAGCAACCCGGCGGCGACACTGACCTACGATTACGATCTCGCGGGCCGCCTTCTGGTCAAGAGCAGCACGGTCGACGGTACCGGCTACAAGTTCGGCTGGACCTACGACGCGTCTGGCCGCCTGCTTGGCCGTTCATTCCCCGATGGCGACACGGTTAGCGGCTACAGCTACGACGTTGCGGGCCGGTTGAAGGCGGTGGCGGGCGTCGTCAAGAGCACCACTTACAACGAGCGCAGCCAGCCGCTGCTGGTGACCTACGAGAACGGCACGACGGCGGCCTATGCCTACGATGCCAACCGGGGCTGGCTGAATAGCGTGACGCACGCCAAGGTCGGCGCGACGGAAGCGCTGCTGAAGCTGACCTACGTCCGCGACGCCAAAGGCCGGGTCACGTCGGTAACCAACTCGGCCACGGCGACCGACAGCTGGGCCTACAAGTACGACGAGATCTGTCAGCTACTGGCGGCCACCAACACCGGTAATGCGGCGCTGTCGCAGGCGTACACGTACGACACCGTCGGCAACATGCTGTCGCAGACCGGGGTTGGTGCGTACACCTATCCGGCGGCGTCGGGGCAGCGTCCGCACGGCGCGCTGACGGTCGGCGGCCAGGCCTACGCTTATGATGCCAACGGCAACCTCAAGTCGGGCCAGGGCCGCACCTACGTTTGGGACGGCGAGAACCGACCGGCGCAGATCACGGCGAACGGTGCGACCATATCGTTCGTCTACGGGCCGGACGGCGCGCGGCTGAAGAAGATCAAGGCGGCGACGACGGTTGGCGGCGTCACCACACCGGCGCAGACCACCACGTACCTCGGCGCGGACGTCGAGATCGCGCCGGATGGCACCTGGTCGAAGTATCCGATGACCGATGCCAAGCGCGTCGGCAAGCTGGTGGCGGGCGCGGCGGCCCCCGTGAACCAGACCCTGCACGCCGACCAGCTCGGCAGCGTCCGCCTCGCGGCCAACGCCACGGGTGCGGCCGTGCAGGCCCAGACCTTCACCCCCTACGGCCAACGCGTCCAGACCACCGCCGCCCGCGAAGAACTCGGCTACATCGGCGAACGCCACGACGCCGAGACCGGCCTCATGTACCTCAACGCCCGCTACTACGACCCGGCCGTTGGAAGATTCGTGTCACCGGACACCTTCAGCCCGACCCGGCCAGGGGTGGGCGTGAACAGGTATGCGTATGCTGCAAATGATCCGGTCAACAAAGCAGACCCGGGTGGCAATGAATGGGACTTGATGGGGAACGGGTTCGGAAATTCCTACTTCGATGCCGGCGCAAATAACGGGACCAGGTGGAGCAGCAATGAGGCGTTTCAGCAGGGCAATTCACTAGTGTCCGGTTTACTTAGTAGTTGACAGGTTTAGTACATTGTTTCGAATGAAATTTCGGCCTCGAATTCGTGGTGTCGATTTGAACGTCCTGGCGCATCTTCCGGAACCGTTTCCGGGAGGTGCGCATGAATGTC
>JAYSVA010000399.1:0-2928 GCA_043718785.1 Hyphomicrobiaceae bacterium | reverse complement strand
GGCGGTGAAGGTTGGCGATGGTCGGACGGCGGAGCAGGTGGCGGACGGGTTCATCCGCATTGCTGTCGAGAACATGGCCAACGCCATCAAGAAAATCTCGGTGCAGCGCGGCTATGACGTGACGGAATACGCGTTGAACTGCTTCGGCTCGGCCGGTGGTCAGCACGCCTGCATGATCGCCGATACGCTGGGCATGGAGACGGTGTTTATTCATCCGTTGTCCGGCCTGCTGTCCGCCTACGGTATGGGCCTCGCCAGCATCCGCACCAGCCGCGAGCTGTCGGTCGAGGTGGTGCTGGATGCTAAAGCGCTGGGCGATATTGAAGCGCGGCGGGCGAAGCTGGCGGCTGAGGCGACGGCGGAAATCGCGCTGCAGGGCGTGATGGACGGCAAGGTCACGACCTGGGTGCACGTGCGCTACGACGGCACCGACACGGCGCTGCCGGTGACGTTGGGCACGCCTGAAGCCATGCGCAAAACGTTTGAGGCGGAGCACCTGAACCGCTTCGGGTTCGTGTCGCCGGAGAAGCGCGTGTTCATCGCGACGCTGGAAGTTGAGGCGGCGGGTGGGGCTGCAACCATCGATCAGCCCGAGGGTGCGGTGACCGATGCGACGCCGCAACCGGTCGGCAAGTCACGGGTGTTTGCGGGCGGTAGCTGGCATGGTGCGCCGGTGTTCGACCGGGCACTGAGCAAGGGCCTGCAGCCGGGTTGTGCGGCGATCAAGGGGCCCGCCCTGGTGATTGAGCCGAACCAGACCATCGTCATCGAGCCGGGCTGGAGCCTGAAGCTCGATGCCCGCAACAACGTCGTGCTGTCGCGCATCACGCCGCGTGCGCGGGAGAAGCTGGGTAAGACGGCTGATCCCGTGCTGCTTGAGGTGTTCAACAACCTATTTATGGGGTTGGCTGAGCAAATGGGCGAGGCGCTGCGTAATACGGCGCAGTCGGTCAATATCAAGGAGCGGCTGGATTTCTCCTGCGCCGTGTTCGATGCGGACGGCCAGCTGATCGCCAACGCGCCGCACATGCCGGTGCACCTCGGCAGCATGGACCGCAGTGTCGAGACCATCATCAAGGCCCGCAAGGCCAAGATGAAGCCCGGCGACGTTTATATGCTGAACGCGCCCTATAACGGCGGCACGCATTTGCCCGACATCACGGTGGTGACGCCGGTGTTTGCGAAGTCTGCAGCGGGACATCAAGGAACGAAGAATTTCTCCTCCCCCTCAAGGGGGGAGAAACACGAGAGTTCAACGGGTACTGATAGTCCAGTCAGAGACATTCTGTTCTACGTCGCGTCGCGGGGCCACCACGAGGACATTGGCGGGTTGACACCGGGGTCGATGACGCCGAAGGCGACACATATTGACGAGGAGGGCGTCTATATCGACGACTTTAAGCTGGTGGCGGAGGGGCGGTTCCTCGAGGCGGAAACGCACGCGCTGCTGAGCGGGGCTAAGCATCCGGCACGGCGGCCGGACAAGAACATTGCCGACCTGAAGGCGCATGTGGCGGCCAACACCAAGGGCGTCACTGAGCTCGAAAAGATGGTCGCGCACTTCGGGCTGGATGTCGTGCGCGCCTACATGGGCCACGTGCAGGACAACGCCGAGGAAAGCGTGCGTCGCCTGCTGTCGCGGCTCGCTGATGGCGAGGCGACGGTTGAGACGGACCAGGGCACGCACGTTACGGTCAAGATCACCGTCAACAAAAAAGCGCGCACGGCGGTGGTCGATTTCACCGGCACGTCGCCGGAGCAAAACAACAACTTCAACGCGCCGGAGCCGATTACCCGGGCGGCGACGCTGTATGTGTTCCGTGTGATGTGCGATGCGGCGATCCCGATGAATGCCGGGTGCTTGAAGCCGATCACGATTGTGCTGCCTGAACGCTCGATGCTGTCGCCGGTGTATCCGGCGGCCGTGGTGGCGGGCAACGTCGAGACCAGCCAGATTGTGACGAATGCGTTGTTTGCGGCGCTGAAGGGCATGGGGCCGAGCCAGGGCACCATGAACAACCTGACGTTCGGCAATGACCGGGTGCAGTATTACGAGACGATTTGTTCGGGCTCACCGGCCGGGCCGGGCTTCGACGGCACATCTGGCGTGCACGTGCATATGACCAACACCCGCCTGACTGACCCGGAGATCTTGGAGCTGCGCTATCCGGTGCTGCTGGAGGAATTCTCGATCCGGCGTGGCTCCGGCGGCAAGGGCCGTTGGAGTGCAGGCGACGGCACCTACCGGCGCATCCGCTTCCTCGAAAAAATGGACTGCGCCATCATCGCCGGTTATCGCCGCGTTCGCCCCTACGGCCTCGAAGGCGGCGAGGCGGGTGAATGCGGTGAAAATGCGGTGCGGCGTAACGACGGCAAGACCTACCCCCTCGAAGGCTGCGATCAGACCGTACTTGACGCCGGAGAGGCCATCATCATCAAGACGCCAACAGGCGGCGGGTATGGGCGGGCTTGATTTTAGCTGACCACTCGATCCTTCGTGGCGGCAAGCATCTGGCCCCAGCGGACCAGCTGTAGTGCCTGCCAGCCGGGAAAGGTGGTCATTTCGCTGTGGCGTCCAGCAAAGGCTGACGCGAGGACTTGAGTCGCGGTCAGCACGTTGTCGGTGCCGTCAATTTCGGTCAGCAACCGGCATTTGGATAGCGCTTTGCCGAGTTTCAGAGGCTTTGGCTTGGGCGGTTGCAGCGATGCCGTTGGCGCGGCCGCCGGGTTGATCGTCGGGTCTGGAACAGCCTTAAGGGCATCAACCAGCCGCTGATCAAGCTCGCTAAGGGCTGGTGCCCGCTTGGCGATGCGCAGAAGTGCCGGGTTCTGACTCAGTTGCTTGACCACGCGCCTGACCCAAGCATCGTGCGCGATTTGCAGGTCGGGTTTGAACGCTGCCGCCGCGATGACCAAGCTGGCATAGGT
>JAYSVA010000398.1:0-2929 GCA_043718785.1 Hyphomicrobiaceae bacterium | reverse complement strand
TGCCGCCAGCCGCCGCCCGACGGAGGTCTTGCCACAGCCCATCAGGCCGACCAGCACCAGGGCACGCTTATCCAGGTTGGCGAGCACGGGCTGCACCAGATGCTCGACGTTTTGGCCCTTTCGCTTGAAGACGAATCGAATCATGTTCCCAACCAATGTGGCAATCTTTGTAACTTTGGCCCGGTTCGAACGTAAAATCTATGGTCCAAGGGGTGTAACTGCTCGCCGCGTGATCGTCTTGTGAAAAGGCTTAACGGCGGGATTGCGTCGTCAAGCCAATGTGTTGTCAGTGCGGGTCATGTTGCCAAGTTAAGTGGCGCTAAGATCAGTACTTGGCGATTGCCCTTTGGAGCCATAAAGAATGGCTGTTGGCGAGCAAAAAACGCGTGGGAGAAACGCTGCCCGATGCCCAGTCTCTTTCGGTTCCTGTTCATCGTTGGCACTCTTGCGGGCCTGTCCTATGGCGGCTTGTACGTTGCGGCTACCTATTTCGAGCCCGAGCCCAAGGAAGTGTCGAAACCTGTACCGGGCGTCAAGATCCGTAAGTAGGGTCGTGGCCGCAGTTTGTGCAGACGTGTGGGCGATGGGCCGCGAAACGGTTACCACACTGACGGCGTATTCTTGACGCAAGCAGCAGTTCAATCGGCTTTTTTGCAATCAAGGCTAGCCCACATGCTCTTCCTGCGCCGTTGCCATGCCGTCCCCCATGTCGCGCTAAGTTTGTGTCTCGCCGTGATGACGCTGACAACTGCCGACGGCGCACGGGCCGAGGATGGCTGGAAGCCGTTTGCCGAAAAGGACGCGGCGCGCGCGAAGAAGGCCGCTCCCGCCGATCCGCGCCCAACTCTGCCGCCGATGGATGGTTCGGGCGGGCGTCCGGGCTCGGTCGATTCGGGCACCACGGGTGGTTACACCAATCCGGATGGCGGCCGCGCCCCTGAAGGCGGACTGGCGCCACTGGCCGGTGCCAGTTCGAAGGTTGAGCGCGAAGAATTGGCGCCTTTGACACCGGGTCCCGGCGCTCCGGCAGCCCCGAACTCAGCCAGAGTTGCAGCCCCACTGAGCGATGGCGGCGGATTACCGATGGAGCCGTGGCGCGGACTCGGTCTCGTTAAAATCGAACAACTGTTTGCCCAACTCGACATCCCGCCGCGGTCGGCAGCCATGCATGCGCTATGGCGGCGGCTACTGCTGACCGACGTCACGCCACCGGTCGCCACGGCGGCGCAGTTCAACGCATTACGGGCTGAGGGGTTGTATCGCTCCGGCCTCGTCCGCGATCAGGCGGAACTGCTGGCGAAAGTCGCTGCTGGCAACGATGACGCGGTGCTGACGGCGCTGCGGGCGCGGGCGGATATCGCCGCTGGCCGTCGCGACTCCGGCTGTGAGGCCGCTAAAGCTGCCAGCGCTGGTAAGGACACGTTGCCAAAGCGTTTGCGCGGCGAAGTCATTGTCATGACCGGCTATTGTGCTGCCGCAGACGGCAACGTTAGCGCTGCGGGTCTAGCGGCGGAGCTGGCGCGCGAAGAGGGCTTTGACTCAGTCGGCACGCTCACCCTGCTTGATGCAGTGGCAGTGGGCGGTACCAGCAAGGGTAAAGTGACCCTGCCGAAACGGTTTGACGCCATGGATATGCGGCTGATGCAGCTGCTCGGCCCTGATGCCATCACGCAGGCGGCGCTGGACCGGGCCGATGCGGCGGCGCTGGTGGCGATTGCGACCGATGCCACAACCGTTCCGAAGATGCGACTGGCGGCCGCCGAAGGGGCGGTTCGCCTGAACGCCATTGAGCCGGAGCAGTTGGCCGAAACCTATCGCGCGATGATCTTTACGCCAGCTGACCTCGGCGATGCGCTCAGCTCGAAGGCCGATCCGGCCTTGCGGCGGGCGTTGCTGTTCAAGGCCGCCGAAGTCGAGCGCACCCAGCTGAAAAAGGTGCGCGTGATCCGGGCGTTGCTGGATGATGCGCGCCGGATCGGCTTGTATACGCCGATGCTGCGGGCGCTGGGGCCAAGTATTGCCGCGTTGCCGAAGGTCAGCGAAATCGGCTGGTTCGCTGAGACCGCCATCGAAATCTCGCTCGCTGGTGGCAATTACGACGCTGCCCGTGCCTGGGTGAATTTCGCCGGGGGTGTGGACCGTCCCGGCGGTGCGGCGACGCCTGCTGCTAGCATGCAGCATTGGGCGGCGTTGATCGATATCGCCGACCCCAAGGTCAGGACGGGGCGGGGCGAAAGCCTCAACTCGGTTGAAGATGTGGCGCTGAAGGGCCGGTTCAACGCCGATGCACTGCATCGCCTGGCGACGGTGCTAGATGCGCTCGACACCAACGTGCCGATTCCGCTGTGGGACGCCGCGAACAAAGCGCCACAACCAGCGGGCGGGCATCTGCCGGAAACCGGTGTGCTGCCGGAGCTACAGGATGCCTCGAAGAAAAAGGAGTTCGGCCGGACGGTGCTGCTAAGCCTCCGCGCCATCGGCCCGAACGCGGCTGATGGCGCGCACATTCTGGCGCTCGGCGACACCATCCGCGCGTTGAAACGTGCCGGTCTCGAGCAAGAAGCCCGCCGCGTCGGCTTCGAAGCCCTGTTCGTCGCCTGGCCACGCACGGCGAGTAACTAGATACCATGTAACGGCTCTCGCTGGACGTAGGTTGGGTCAAGCCCTCTTGCGCGACCCAACATCCACGGGGACCCGCAAAAACTTGGTTGGCACCACCCGTGGATGTTGGGTCGCGCGAAAAGCTTGACCCAACCTACGTCCAACTAGGGCCGATAATGCCAACGAGCCTATCCGGCGACCCTTTGCCAAGGCTTGAGTTCTATCGGTTTTCGCCTCCTCCCCCTTGAGGGGGGAGGACAACGATGGCTTTGCGCAGCAATGCCGTCGTGAGGTGGGGGTGGTCTCCGTGCGGCAGGACAAGTGGCCC
>JAYSVA010000397.1:0-2929 GCA_043718785.1 Hyphomicrobiaceae bacterium | reverse complement strand
TTGGTTGCCCCAGGCGGTCGGGCGGCCGACGTAGGCGCAGGCCAGGCCGTTCGGTGACTGCATGGGCGCGCGTTTGCGATATTGGATGCGTTGCGGTGTTGTCATGATGGCCTCCGTTATGCTGCTGGGCGGGTGTCGCGGCGGAGCATGAAGTCGCCGCCGGGGGTTGGTACGGCGGTCAGCTTGAAGGAGAAGCCGTTGCCGTCTTTGTGCGGGAATGCGACGCCGATTTCGGTCCAGCTGGATTTGCCGTCGCGCAGTTTGCAGACGCTGTAGAGCTTATGGGTCGGGCGGTTGTTGGGTTTGGCGGTCATCGGAGTATCCTTTGTTCGGGGTTCTCGGCCGCCACGGGAGGCGACCTTGTTGACGAAACGGACTCACGGACACGCGGCGGGGTCACACGCAAAAATTATGGGGTGACAGAAATTTGTGCTTGAAGCGGCGACAGTGCGTTGACGTTCGATGCTGGCAGAACGTTCGCTGAAGTTGTCCAGGTGCAGGCCGCTGGCGCGGGGTCCCCGTGACTTGTTCACGGGGTGCGCAAGCAGAAAATTCTGGCGGGGCCCTGTCATTTTTGCGTTGAAGGCGAAAGCTGCATGACGCGTTCTTACGCGGCAGCTTTTCGCCGTCCCCATGGCCGCGCGGCTGTGAGACACGTTACGGCAAACAAGGCGCATTCCTTGGCGAGCCAGGGACAGCGACCAACGTGTTGCTCCGAGGGCTGCCAAATCCGGCGGCCGTCTGGGTGCCAGGCTCTGCGGCGACTGTCGGCTTCGTGACGGGATCACTGCGGGAGCTAAATCGGCGCATCGGTTGACTGGACGTAGGACGGCAACGGACTTCGATCCCGGATGACCACGAAGCTGAACATGCTGGCGTTCGGCCATCCTCGTGATTGCGCGCGGACATCGACTAGAACGCGGTCCGCATAGTCTCGCGATGCAAACGTCAGGGCATGATGAACACCGCACGTCCATTCGCAGTCGACGGCCGTGCGGGCACACAACCAATCGCGGTTCGGACCATAGCGGCGTTCGATCATGTATTGAGTTGACGGGCTCATGGCTGCACCGCCTTCGGCTTGATGAACGCGCTGAGCCGGGATTCAAAGCAGCACTGCCAGCACGTACACGTCGAGTGGTGGTCCCAGTGGTAATCATCCAGCACCTCGGCACCGGATTTGCCGATGTAGGCAGTGCCGGTGATATCGACATGGAACCCGTCGCTCTGCCCGCACTTCGGGCAGGCGAGGTTTTCGCTATGGGGTATCATGCTCATGGCTGCACCTCATCGGCACGGAAGTGATCGGGCGTTCGGTGCAGCATGATGATGGTGCGGAACAGCGCCTCGCATTCCGGCAGCACGCGACCGAGGTCGCCGATGCAGCCGATGGCCAAGTTCTGCTGGCCGTCGGCCATGGCGGCGCTGGCGTCTTTCACTTCAGCAAGCGCGTGGCGCAGCCGCGCGTGCAGCGCCACCAGATTTGCAGCGATGATCGCAGCGTTGGTTTCGGATTGTTTGTTCGTCATGGTCTCTCCTTCAGTTAGTGGTTAGTAATTCAGCAGATTTCGAAACCGCCGCAGGCGGTGAGAAAGTTCGCGAATTTTCTCACGTCGTCGATGGTCACGATGTAGTTTGTTTCCAGCGGCCGGTTGTGGCCACGGCCATTGCAGCCGTTGCACCAGCCGGTTTGGCCGTAGCGGGGATGATCCGGTTTGGAGCCGGTGTCGGCGCCGACGATGCGGGTGGTCTGACCCTGCTCGATTCCAACACCGTCGGACCGGATGCCGGTACCTGCACAGAACTCACAGGGTTCGTTCGGCAACGCCGCCAGCGCTTTGTTGCGGGCCTTAATCAGCCGGCTCACACGCCCTGATGCAATTGATGCCTTGAGTGCTTTCGCGAGTTCGATACTGGTTGCGGCGTCCAGTCCGTCGCCGTCATTGCTCTGCCAACTTTCGCACGCACTGGTCAGTTCGGGTTCCAGTGTGCAGACCAGATTGGCCAGTGGCCGCCAGCCCCACCAGTTGCGCCGGTAGTGCTCGCCACACTCGGCGGTCGGGTTAAGTCCAAATACGTCTATTCCCATCTCATCTCCTATTGTTCGTGTTGATCGCTGACGGCCGTTGGCGGAAGTCCGCCGACGACAGCCACCAGAAGGCCGAAGGGCCTTTGTGGTTGGGTTGCCAGACCGCCCAGAAGTAGCGGTGCTTGGTGAAATGTTGCGGCGCGGGTCCGTAGCGGTGCGACGGCCAGCAGACGATATCGTCGATGGCATAAAGCCGCGCGGGCGGGTGTTCGCGCCACCATGTCGTGCGTGTGCGGTGTGCGAGCGACGCGAGGTTCAGCAGCATCGCGACGGTGCCGCCGGTCTGCCGCGCAAACTCCAGCGATTTCGCGACGAAGGCATCGGCTAGACCCGACCCGTAGGGCGGATTGGTGACGATGTGCTTTCCGCGCGGGCGCAGTTCCTTCAGGAAATCCGTCTTGCCGATGCCGTAGCCGTATTCGACCAAATCCGTTGCGACGACGGTGTGGCCGGCGTCCTTCAAGACGCTGGCAATCGCCCCCTCCCCGCACGCCGGTTCCCAGATGGATCCTTCGAAGGTCTCGACCGACAGCAGCGCGCGCGTCGCTTCCGGCGGGGTCGGATAGTATTCGTTCGGGATGCGGCGCGGCACTTGCGCGTACATCGGACGCGGCGTCGGCGAAGCCGACAGGCGCGGCGCGGAACCAAGGATGATGCCCATGTTCATGATCGCACCTCCGCAACTGAGGCGATGCCGTCGTCATAGTGGACGCGTGTGCTGAGTTCGAGTTCGCCGCATTCGTCATCGAGCCGTTTGCGGATGCTGCGTTCAGCATCATTCGCTGATCCGGCTCGGACGTTGATGGCGAAGCCCTGCTCCAGGTAGTAGCCGACGCGGAA
>JAYSVA010000396.1:0-2933 GCA_043718785.1 Hyphomicrobiaceae bacterium | reverse complement strand
CCTCTTCATCGGCGACCTGTTTGAGCGATTGCTGAAACCAGCCATGACCGACCAGTTCCCACTGCGCATCAACCACTGCCTTGGCTAGGCTTGGATATATATCCGCTACCTGGGCATTCATGAAGGCAGACGCCCTGATTTGGCGCTGGCCGAGCATATCCATTAGCCGTGGCATGCCGCAGCGCATCCCGTACTCAACCCACGAATAGTTGGGCAGGTCCGGCGGCTGGATTACGGCACCATGCGGCGGCGGTAAAATTCCGCGCGGCATCGGCCGGTCGAACGGCCAGTACTCAATGTTCATCACCACGTTGACGATGATGGACTTGCCGCCCATCGGCTCCAGCCGTTTACGTTCGCTCGACATCTGGAACGGAATGCGCGGGTTCGACCACATCGTTAGGATCTCTCTGGCTCAACATCGGGACGGGTGAACGCCAACATCAACAGAATGCGCCCTGTCTGCAAGACAAATACGCCGTTTGCACTGAAGCTGACACACAGGCAGACCGTTGTATTCGCTATGTCCCCGCCCCTTCGCCGACGACCACGAACGGAGCCCAGTACGCTGGATGGGCTTCGTCGGGTGCGCCCCTGTCGATCATCAGCAGCATGGCGCGGCGCAGCGCTTCAGCGCGGCCGAGAGACTTATCGCGGCTGATCGCACCGACCGCTGAGGTAATCAGTTTGACGGTGGCGACGGAGTTCACCTCCCAATGCGAAACGAGAAGCGCCCGGGCCTGGGCATAGAAAAACGCACGGGCAAGACCGGACAATGCTTCGGTGCCACGCCCATCGGCTGCTGTCGCTGCACCCGCTGTGTTGCAGGCTGACAAGATCACCCAGTCAGCATCGAGTTTCAGCGCGGTAATCTCGGATGCCGTGAGATAGCCATCGTCCCCGTCGGAGGTGGTGGCGGGTGGCGACAGGATCAGGCCGGGCTCGGTGGTGCCCGCAAGCTGCCCAGCCAGCACCCCGTGGGTGGCGAAGTGCAAGATGCGGTAGCGTGCCAGCCGACCGCTGGCGGACAGTGCCTTGACGCCACTTTCGGTAGCGCGTGCTCCGAGGTAGATGTCATCGGCCGCAACCTTGAGATCGCGGGCGACGGCACAGAGTTCATCAGCTGTTTCCGGCAATGGCGAGGCCAACTTGAGTTCGGCGAGATCGACCAGACTACGCGACGCGCCGGGGACGCTGTCACCACGCCCCGGCAACAACGCCGCCACCCGTTGCCACGTTGATTGCTTGCAGTTTTGCTTAGCTCGCGTCAGTGCTGCCTGCTGCTTGCAGTGCGCACCGAAACGCGGATGGCCCTGGTCGCCATTGAGCAGCGGATTGCCGAAGCCGATCATCGGCAATGTCGCCGCACTGGCCCGAACGACGCGCCGCAATGCCTTCAGCGATGACACTGCGGGCAATACAGTCAGCGCATGATCACGCGCCAGCCAAGCGGTGGCGCGGTAATCAGCGGTGGTCGGTGGTTGGGTCACGAGCACCTGGAACGGCAGCTGCGCCAGCGGACCCGACGGAACCAGCAGCAGATGACGCCCCTTGATCAGGTCCTCGACCTCACCGAACAGCGCTTTGTAGAGCGCGTGGGCCCGTGCCACATCGAATGGCAAAGCGCGACCGGCAGCGGCATCCTCCGCCGTTTGCTTCTTAACTGCCTCAGCGCAGGCGGCATCGCTTGAGGCGCTGGCATCCAGGCCACAGCGCAGTGCTGCCACTTCTTGCTTCAGCTTCGGCGTGCCGAAATCACTGCGCACCCAACGCATATCGGTTTTGGTGACCACCCAGACGAACGTTTCCTCCGGTGTCGGCTTCCGCGCATCGGTATCGAGGAACAGCACTAGTGCTTCGTCCGATTTGAGGTCAGCCTGCACCTGCGCCACCGACAACGGCTCAGGTCTGGCAAGCGCGGCATAGTCCGGGAATTCCGTCTTCAACCGCTGGTCAATGCTGCCGATCCGCGCATCGATTGCGGCACGGCGCGCACTGCTGGCCGCTTCGGCTGCGCGGTCGCGCTCTTCAGAGGCGCGCGAGACGTTGGCGGCGTGTGCTGCATCCAACCGCTGCCACTCGGCAACCAAATCTTGCCGCTCACGCGCGATAGCTTCTAAGTTGGCATTGCCAGCCGCGCCGCGCGCCGCCATTTGTGCCAATGACGACGACGCTGCCGAGCCTTGCACCCATTGCGCCGTCACGAACATCTTGCCCGGCAAATCCACGGTCCAACCTGAAGTCGCCGCCTTTTGTTCAGCCGCCGACAGCCGGTATCCAACTTTGACCAGCCCGGCAAAACTCTGCCGCGCCGGATTTGTTTCACTCAGTCGGCGACCAGCCGGACTGCCGAACGCGGACGCGTTCCGCAAGTTCTGTTCGACAACGAGCGCCGTCCGCCGCTGCCAAAATTCTGCCGCAGCGGCCCAATCGCTTTGCTCGAAATGCAGCTCGGCGAGGCTAGCCAAAGTCCTTCCGACTTGCGGATGGTCGCGGCCGAGCGCCGCTTCGCGCACCGCCAATGCGCGGCGATACAGGGGACTGGCTTCGGCGAAGCGGGCTTGCTCGCGGTACAAATCGGCGAGATTATGTAACGACGTACCAAACGTCGGGTGATCAACCCCGAACCCCTTCTCGAAGAGGGCTGCGCTGCGCTTGAACAGCGATTCGGCTTCGCCAAAACGCTTCAGACGCAGGTGGAGTCCGCCCAGATTATGCAGCGCGATACCGACGTCATGATGGTCTGGGCCATGTGCCGCTTCCCAAATACCAAGGGCTTGACGGTAAAGTGGCTCGGCCTCGATGTAGCGTTTTTGGGAATTATATAGCCCGGCCCACTAGTGTCCGGTTTACTTAGTAGTTGACAGGTTTAGTGCATTGTTTCGAATGAAATTTCGGCCTCGAATTCGTGGTGTCGATTTGAACGTCCTGGC
>JAYSVA010000395.1:0-2935 GCA_043718785.1 Hyphomicrobiaceae bacterium | reverse complement strand
GACCGCAAAGCGGAGACCAACAGGAACCGCCGTGTAGGGAACCCTACGCACGGTGGTGTGGGAGGACGGCGGGAGCAATCCCGCCTCCTACCCGATCGCTCGCGGGTGGGCGTTGGCGGTAGTTGGGCAGCTTAACTATTGCGTTCTGGCATCTTGATCACGGGTGTGAGATTACACCGATCTCGCCACCAGTTCAGAGTTGAGTTTTTAATGACCCGTGATCGCCTCTACCTGTTTGACACCACCCTGCGTGACGGCGCGCAAACCACCGGCGTCGATTTTTCATTGGACGATAAGCGTCGTATAGCGGGTGTGCTCGACAGCCTCGGCCTCGACTATATCGAGGGCGGCTATCCCGGCGCCAATGACACCGATACGGCGCTGTTCAATAGCCCACCACAGCTCGACAACGCCACGTTCACCGCGTTTGGCATGACCAAGCGGGCAGGCCGTTCCGTTGCCAACGATCCAGGTTTTCAAGGCACCCTGCAGGCCAAGGCGAAAGCCGTCTGTCTGGTCGCCAAAGCCTGGGACTATCACGTGCGCGTGGCCCTCGGCATCACCAACGACGAAAACCTGATCGGGGTCACCGAAAGCGTCACGGCGGTGCGCGCGGCGGGTGCCGAAAGCATGATCGACTGCGAGCACTTTTTCGATGGCTATAAGGGCAACCGCGCCTATGCCCTGAGCGTCGCCAAGGCCGCGTTCGATGCTGGTGCACGATGGGTCGTGCTGTGTGACACCAACGGCGGCACGCTGCCGCACGAGATCGAAGCCATCGTCAAGGATGTCACCAGCCACGTGCCCGGCACCCACCTGGGCATCCACACTCACAACGATACCGAAAACGCGGTCGCCAACACCCTTGCGGCTGTGCGTGCGGGCTGTCGGCAGATCCAGGGCACGCTCAATGGCCTTGGCGAGCGCTGCGGTAACGCCAACCTCACCTCGATCCTGCCGACCTTGCTGCTGAAATCTGAGTTTGCCGATCACTTCCAAACCAAGGTGACGCCGGAGCGGCTGATCAAGCTCTCGCACGCCAGTCGCGTTCTCGATGAAATCCTCAACCGCGCGCCGAACCGCCAAGCCCCCTATGTCGGCGATGCCGCGTTCGCGACCAAGGCTGGCATCCATGCGTCCGCCATCCTTAAGGAGCCGCAGACCTACGAACACATCCCGCCAGAAAGCGTTGGCAACCGCCGCCGCGTGCTGATCTCTAATCAGGCTGGCAAATCCAACATCGTCGCCGAGCTGGAGCGCGTCGGCATCACCATCGACCGTCAAGACGCGCGGATTGCGACATTGCTTGATCAGGTGAAGGAGCGCGAGGCCAACGGCTACGCCTATGAAGGTGCTGATGCCTCGTTCGAGCTACTGGCCCGCCGCCTGATGGGCGAGATTCCGACCTACTTCACCGTCGACAGTTTCCGCGTCATGGTCGAAAAGCGCCACAATGCCATCGGCGAACTGATGACGGTATCCGAGGCGACCGTGAAGGTGTTGGTCAGTGGCGATCACGAACCATTGTGGTCAATTGCTGATGGCAACGGCCCGGTCAACGCGCTTGATCGGGCGCTGCGCAAGGACCTCGGTCGCTACCAGAGCCATTTGGCCAACGTCGAACTGGTTGACTACAAGGTCCGCATCCTCACCGGCGGCACGGCGGCAGTCACCCGCGTGCTGGTCGAAAGCCGCGACACCACATCTGGCGAGCGCTGGGTCACTGTCGGCGTCTCCAGCAACATCATCGATGCCAGCTTCGAAGCCCTGATCGATAGCATCAACTACAAGCTGTTCCGTGACAAGGCGGCGGTGGGGTGACGAATTGCTGTTCTTTGGCCTGGACATGGCGCGCTTCGCTCCTAAGATGCTCAGTTGTATGAAACAACATTGTTGAGCAACGAAAGGACAATTCAGGATGACATACTTCAAAACGTTTTGCCGGGTTGCTGTGGTCGTGCTCGCAACCTGGTTGACCATCGGCATGGCGACTGCCGCGGGGCCAGGTCTGTTGCCAACATCGACCGATGAGGCAGGCGTGTCGCTGCCGTCGGTGCTGACGTCCGTCAAGCACAACCTCTGCGGACGTGGCATGAGCGGCCGCTGCACAAAAGGCAAGGGCGCGTGCAGTCGTGGAACGCCGGAGCAATGTTCCGCATGGACCAAGTGGAGCCAGGCGTGCTCAGAATGCGCTTCAGCTTTTGCCGCTTGTCGTCAACGCGTCGGTCATCGCTCATCCGCTAGCTGCGATGTCTGCGTGGCCAAGCATGACGCTTGCGAAGCAAAACTGCGCAAGTGACAGCTCAGCGGCGCGGTGGGCAGGTTCGCCGCCCTGTGCCACTCAGAGCATAGTTCAGCATCTTGTAGGCCAACTGCGCTGCCATGAAGTCGTAGGCATGGAAGCCTTTGATCGGGGCCAGTTCGACGAGGTCAGCACCGACAATGGTGCCGACTTCAGCGGCGCGGCGGATGATGGCGAGGCACTGTAGATATTGCAGCCCGCCCGGCGTCGGCGTGCCGGTTGCTGGCATAATCGCACCGTCCAGCGCATCAATATCGAACGTGACGTAGATTGGGCGACCGCGTAGCGGCTTGATGATATCCTCGATGTCGTAGCGCGCTTGATCCTTGCCCCAGTGCATGTGTACCCGCTTCGGGTTGGCGTCGATAAAGTCAGCCTCCCCTTGCGAAATCGCGCGAATACCCACTGATACCAGCGACACGTTCGCATGATCCAGACACCGGCGCATGGCGGCGGCGTGCGAATAGTGTTCGCCAAGGTAGCCGTCACGCAGATCGGCGTGGGCATCAAACTGCAGCACCACGAGATCTTTGTGGGCCTTGGCAAAGGGACGGATTGCGCCCGCCGTCAGCGAATGCTCGCCACCGATGACGAACGGGAACTTTTTCGCCTCCAGCACCTGCGCAACGATAG
>JAYSVA010000394.1:0-6437 GCA_043718785.1 Hyphomicrobiaceae bacterium | reverse complement strand
TAACGACAGTCGTCAAGCAGCGCCGCCAAGCTATCCAAACTGGCGATGACGTGATGGGCCGCACCATCCGGCAGCGGCTCGGCCCCACGATGAATTTTAAAGGCCTGCTGGCAAGGCCGATCCACCTGTACGGTCGTCCACCCCATCCGGTTCGGGGCCTGGAAATCCTTGGCCGGGTTATCGCCGACATACACCAGCCGATCACCGGTTTGCGCCAACGTCGCCTGCATCTGCTCAAACGCCAGAGGATGTGGCTTGTGGAACGCCCGGCTTGGCCCCAGCGCGCCGGTCAGGATCTTATGCCCGAACCGATCACCAATGCCGAGTGCCTTGATCTTGGCGGCCTGCACCGACGCGGTGCCGTCGGTGATGAGGCCAAGGGTGACATCCGCCCGCTCGGTGAAATGATTGAGCACGCGGGTGGCGTCATCGAACAGTGTCAGCTGTTCGGGTGCATGGGTGAGGTACACGCGCCGCAGCGCCTCGAGATCAGCGGCGCTGTGGGTGGGCAACTTGGCTTGCAGCGCCATGCTGAAAATCTGCCCGAGATGCCCCGCATCCAGCAGCTCCGTCATATGCTGACCGAGCCCTGCCACGCGGTGTGTCGCCTCCGCCCAGCGCCCGGCCGCGCCAAACGCCGAGATCGCGAAGTCGCGCTCGGCATACAGGGTGTCGTCGAGATCGAACACAAGGCACAGCTTGGGCATTACGCGGCCACCTGAAACAACGCATCAACATCGGCTTCGGTGAGCTTGTAATCACCGCCAGCCCCATCCTCGGAGAACAGCGCCGCCGCCAATGCTGCTTTACGCTTGCACAGCTCCTGGATGCCCTCTTCCACCGTGGATTTGACGATCAGCTTATGCACGAAGACAGGCTTTGTCTGCCCCAGCCGATGCGCGCGGTCGGTCGCTTGCAGCTCCACTGCCGGGTTCCACCAGGGATCATAGTGGATCACCGTATCCGCCGCTGTCAGGTTGAGGCCAGTGCCGCCGGCCTTCAGGCTGATCAGGAACACCGGCACCTTGCCCGACTGGAATTGCTCAACTGGGGTCCGCCGATCCTCCTTCTCGCCGGTGATAATGACGTAGGGGATGCGCGCCTTGACCAGCTCCTGTTCGATCAGCGCCAGCATGCTGGTGAACTGCGAAAACAGCAGCACCCGCCGGTTGCCCGCCACCATGTCCGTCAGCAGTTCCATCAGCCGTTCGAGCTTGACCGAACTGTTGGTCTTCTTGCTTGTCTCCAACTTTAACAAACGTGGGTCGCAGCAGATCTGGCGCAACTTCAAAAGCGCATCCAGGATCATGATGCGGCTCTCGTTCATGCCCTTCTGGGCGATGGCCTTCCGCACGCTATCATGCATGCTCAGCCGCACCAGTTCATAGAGATCGCGTTGCGCGCCCTCCAACTCGATGCTCTCGATGACCTCAGTTTTTGGCGGTAGGTCCTTGGCCACCAGATCCTTGGTCCGCCGCAGCATAAACGGCTTCAGCTTGCGCGACAGGAATTGCTGCGCCTCGACATTGCCATGCTTCTCAATCGGGGTGCGGTATTGCCTCGTGAACGTCGCTTGATCGCCGAGCATGCCGGGATTGAGATAGTGGAACAGCGACCACACCTCGCTCAGGTTGTTCTCTAGCGGCGTGCCCGTCAGCGCAAATCTGTGCGTCGAGCGCAGCACGTGCACCGCTTTGGCGATCCCGGACGCCGGGTTCTTGATCGCCTGCGCTTCATCAAGGAACGTCGCGTAGAACTGCTGGTCGAGCAGCTGCGCTTTGTCACGTGCGAGCAGCGGGTAGGTGGTCAGCACGATGTCATGGTCGGCCATGGTGGCGAGGCGTGTCGCCCGGTCGGCGGCCCGCAGCACCAGCACCTTCAACGACGGTGTGAACCGTGCGGTCTCAGCCTCCCAGTTCGGCAGCACCGATGTCGGCGCGACGATCAGCACCGGATCATTCAGCCGACCCGCGTGCTTCTCCGAGGCGATGAACGACAGCGTCTGCACCGTCTTACCGAGGCCCATGTCATCGGCCAGCACGCCACCGAACCCAGCGTTGGCGAGGAAGGCGAACCAGTCGAGCCCGGCTTGCTGATAGGGCCGCAGCGTGCCCGTAAAGGTTGGCGATGGCAGCACGGACGGCATGCTGTTGTAGCCGCGCATCCGCTCGGCGACATCACGCAGGCGGGGTGCCGCCTCGGTCTTCCATTCGATATCCAGCGGCAGCAAAGGATCGGTCAGCTGCGACAGCTGCGGGGCGGAGGAACTGTTGAACTCCACCATATCGGGCGTTGGCGTCGGCAGCTCACCGGGACCGACCAGCTCCATCAGCCCCTTCATGATTGGGGCAACCCGATGCTTCGGCAGGCAGAGAATACGGCCATCCTTGAGCGTGTGCGCCAGCGACTGCCGCTCTAGGAACGCATCAACCGCATGCACGGCGCGATCCGTCGACACCGCATTGGCCATCGCCTTCGGCATCGCCTTGATCAGCCGCAGCAGCATCGGGATCAGGTTGATGCGCGTGCCCTCGAACTCGACGCCCGCCGAGAACGCGAACCAGTCGATGCGGCGGCCATCCTCGACCTCGCCCCAGAACATCACGTCATCGTTTGGCGCAACGTAGGGATAGTCTGCGTCGATCTCGATCAACCAGCCCTCTGCCCGAAGCTTCGGCAGCGCCGAGACCGAGAACTCCATGAACCGCTGGCCATCGAGATAAGCGTCGAGATCGTAGTCGGATTTCAGCGCCGCCGGACGCAAATAGCGGTCCCCCACATGCTCAGCTGGAATCGCGAACAGCCGCATTCTGTCGACGCCGAACGCTCCCAGCGCATCTAGCCGCTTGTTGGCCGCGCGCTCCGCCTCAACATGGCGCGGAAACGGCGTGGCTTCTGGCGTGTCGTCATGGCGCACAACCACACCCTGGTAATCAAACGACAGCCGGAACAGCTGCACCGGCACCGTTGGTCGAACGTGGGCTTTGGGTTTGCCCGCCTTGCCCGTGGGCTTGCCCGTTCCGTGATCCCCGAGCGAGTTGAAGTACCCAGCGACCTGCAACTGCCCCCGCAGCAACCGCAGAATCGGACGCGGCGGCGCCATCACCACAGGTATCACAGCGTTCAACGTCGCAGCCCGCACCATCCCTCATCCTCTAACTCACGGGACAGAGTTGCAGCAGCATCGTGATTCGAGTCAAGAAGGAGACCTTGGTTCTGAACAGAAAGCGATCTGAGCGGAAACTAATTGCCAGAGGGCCTGCATGCCTATCCGCTTAGTTCCGGCGTTTTTAGTGCTAGACCTGCGGCGGCAGGAGGTGGCCATGCCGAGCGTTTCGATGACGCAGCCCTGCCCATGCGCATGTTGGTCAAAGCAACGCAACGTTGCCGATGGTTCCCGCAACCGGAACTAAGCGGATAGGCATAGCTGTCCCGTGCCCGTTTTTCGTCGCGGCTCCGACCGGGAAATTCGCTTCTGCGCCAAGACTGCCTGGAGGGTTTTGGAAACACATTAACACACCGTTGCACTTGTTCAAAAAGTTTCATCTATAAATTAATCTCCTGAACATGATCAGGGCGTTTACCCGCATTTTCACACAACCGTTAATCTGAAATATACCACGAATTTTTGAATATTGGTTTTAACCAGAGCATCAATTCGTTATTCAACTTTATTCACCTAAATGGACCTCGTGAGTTTCGCGATCATAGCTTCTATCTGGCGCGCATTAAGTCGCGACCAGGAAGCAACGCGGACCTGAGTTTGGCCCCGGGGATCCGCCAATGTTTGATCATCTACCTCAATGCGACAACGTTCATGTCGTTCAGCGTATGGCGCCAGGCGGCATCGAGACACTGGTACTCGACCTAATCCGCAGCGGCACAACACCGACCCGCGTGCTGAGCCTGGACGGTACCACTGAAGAACTCCTGGCCGCTTGGCCCGCCTTGGCCCAGTTCCGGTTCGAGATCATCGGCCTAAACCGCCGTCCAGGTGTGAGCCCATCGACAGTCTGGCAGCTGACCAAAGCGCTGCGCCAAATGCGTCCGCGCGGTGTCTTCCTTCATCACGTTGGCCCTTTGCTGTACGGCGCTCCGGCTGCCCGGCTTGCTGGCGTCCCGCGCGTCGTCCACGTTGAGCACGATGTCTGGCACTATCATGGATCGCGCGACCGGATGATCGCCTATGGCATCGAGCGCCTATTCAAACCGGCCCACGTCGCCGTTTCAGGCAATGCAGCAACAGAGCTTCGTTCAATGCTTCCGGGCGCCGACGTCACGGTCATTCCCAACGGCATTGATGTTGAGAAGTTCAAGCCCGGCAATCGTGCCGCAGCTCGCGCTATGTTCGGTCTCGGCGCTGACTGGAAAATCGTTGGCACAGCTGGGCGACTAGTGCCGGTCAAAGGCCACAGCGTGCTGGTCGAGGCCGCCGCACACTTTCCTGAACAGGTTCATGTTGTGATCGCTGGTGCTGGCGAGCAATTCGCCGCACTCAAGCAGCAGGCGGTCAACCTCGGCGTATCGCACCGCGTGCATTTCATTGGACATATTAATCGCGTTGAAGCGTTGCTGCCAGCCTTTGACGTGTTCTGCCTACCGTCACACGCTGAGGGTTTCCCGCGTTGCGTCATCGAGGCACAATCGAGCGGCCTGCCTGTTGTCGCGACCGATGTCGGCGCGCTGCGTGAAGCTATTTGCCCGGAAACCGGCCGGATTGTGTCGCCAGGAAATCCCGAAGCCTTGGCCGCAAACGTCCTCGATGTTCTGGCGAAAACCCCTCGGACGTCGCCGCGCAATTTCGTCGCCCAGTATTATACCTGGGATCGGACCGTTTCATCATATGCCCAAATGATGGAGGTGCGTCATGCTGCCTGAAATCATCGTCGGCACCGCTGCGGCTGCGTTCAGCTATCATCATTTCGCCTATCCAAAACTGCTGCAAGTATTCGCCAACCGCGCCCGTCGCGGACAATCTGCGGCAAACTCGGTAAAGGTTGCCCAACTGGCAGTACCAAGTGCGGAATTGCCAACGGTGACTATTATTGTCCCGGCGCATAACGAGCGGGCCGTTATTGCCGCAAAAATCGTAAATATCGCAGCGCTGCAATACCCCTTGGACAAACTCCGCGTTGTCATCGCCTGCGATGGTTGCACGGACGATACCGTCGCCATCGCCCGCAGCACCATCGCCGCGTTGATCGCAATCCGCATTGATGTCGTTGAGTATCGGACGAATATCGGCAAAGTCGCGGTGCTGAATGAACGCATTGCGGCCGCCACATCAGACATCGTTGCCCTCAGCGACACGTCGGCCATCCTCGAGCCTAACGCGCTGCTACGCGCTGTCGCCCACTTCGCTGACGCGACCGTCGGTGTCGTTTGCCCGACCTACCGGCTTCTCCACGCCGGTAGCGAGGGCGAACGAGCCTACTGGGACTACCAGACCCGGATCAAAGCCGACGAAGCCTTGGTCGGCGCGCCGATGGGGGCGCATGGCGCGTTTTACCTGTTCCGCCGCCGGTTATGGCAGCCATTACCGGCTGACACCATCAACGACGACTTCATCATGCCGATGGGCATGATCGCCAGCGGCCACCGCGCCGTCTACGATCCAACGATTGCCGCCGTCGAACTGGAGACGACGCATCCTGACCAAGAATTCCGCCGTCGCGTGCGGATTGGCGCGGGCAACTTGCAGCAAGTGTTGCGCCTGCCAGCGCTGGCCAACCCGCTACATCCGGGCCGTGCGTTTGTGTTCCTCTCAGGCAAGGGCATCCGACCATTGATCCCGTTCCTGGCCATCGCCGCTGGAATTGCGTCGGCCGTTCGCGCCGCTGAAGGCAGCGTCGTCTTCGCCGCGCTGTTGGCTGCTGGCATTGCTGTGATCGCGGCCGCTGCCTACGCCATCACCCACCGTCAGCACAAACTGCCACGGGTCGCGATCTGGCTCGGCTATCTCGTCGAAGGCTATGCCGCGTCACTGATCGGAGCTTGCCGCTACGCCGTCGGCCTGGAAGGCCGACCTTGGACCCGTGCCGCCATGCAACCAATGCCAACAATAAAAACTCTGACTCAGGGGTACACCGCCAATGTCAACGCTCGCTCATAAATCGATCTTCGCTTCGTCCGGCCCCGCAAAACCGGCCAAAGTCGTCGATCTGACCTACATTCCACCCGCCGTGGCCCACAGCAAGCGGGCGCTGGATATCGTCTGCGCCCTGGTGGCGCTGGTTGTCATGATCGTCCTGTTCGTGCCCCTTGCACTCGCGATCAAATTGACGTCGCGCGGTCCGATCTTCTATCGGCAAATGCGTGTCGGCCATGCCACGGCAAGTGCCACGCACTTGTTCTATTTGATCAAATTCCGGACCATGGGCGTCAACGCCGAAGCCAACGGTGCGGTTTGGGCCACAAAGAACGACCCACGCATCACC
>JAYSVA010000393.1:0-16439 GCA_043718785.1 Hyphomicrobiaceae bacterium | reverse complement strand
ATCGTCTGACTACTGGACCAGCCGCAATCTTCGCGGGCCTGCCGAAGCTGCGGGCTTTTGTGCGCTGCGCCGTTGATATCCGCAATGTCGATGTTGCGGCAGCGTCGGCGGCTGGCGTGCTGGTAACACGCGCTGGTCCAGGCTTCGTCCAGTCCGTGGCGGAATTGGCGGTCGGCTATCTCGTCGACCTGTCGCGTGGTGTGTCGCGCGCGACGGCGGATTATCAAGCTGCGCGGATGCCGGACGTCGTAATGGGCCGCCAGCTGAATGGTAGTCGCGTTGGCATCATCGGTTATGGCAGCATTGGCCGATATCTCGCGTCCATTCTCGTCGCGCTCGGCATGGATGTGCTGGTGGCGGATCCGTTTGTGACGGTCAGCGAACCCGGCTTGAGACAGGTGCCGTTGGATGATCTATTGCGGCAATCCGACTACGTCATCTGCCTCGCCATCGCCGTTGATGCGACTGAGAACCTGATGAATGCAGCGGCCTTCGCACGCATGCAGCCACACGCGTTTTTCATCAACCTATCGCGTGGCAATCTCGTCGATGAGCCAGCGTTGGCCGAGGCGTTGCGGTCAAAGCAGATTGCCGGCGCGGCGTTGGATGTCGGACGCGCACTCGATCAGATGCCGACACCAGAACTTGCGGCACTGCCGAACGTGATTGCGACGCCGCACATCGGTGGACTGACTCCACCAGCAATTGAGTACCAGTCGCTTGAAACCGTCCGGCAGGTCGCAGCGATCATCAATGGCGAAGCGCCAATCGGTGCCGTCAACGCTGAGCATTGGACGCGACGTCCGACAGTTTGAAAGGAAGCCCGACCGATGAAGAGCGTAGTTGTGACGGGCGGCAGCGGCAAAGCGGGCAGCGCCATTATCAAGGATCTCATCGCCCACGGTTACGCGGTGATGAACGTCGATGTGGTGCCGCCGCGCGAGCAGCTCTGCCACTTCTATAAGGCCGATTTGACCGATGCGGGGCAAGCGACCGATGCAATCCGGCGGGCGGCGGGTACGATTGACCGGCGACGTTCGCCACTCGGGGATGCGCAATACGTCGTGCACATGGCGGGCATTCCAGCACCTAGTTTGGCACCCGATGCAGTGACGTTCCAGAATAACTTGATGAGTACGTACAATGTGTTCAGTGCCGCGACATTGTTCGGCATCAAGGCGGTCGTCTGGGCGTCGAGTGAGACCGTGTTCGGGTTGCCGCTGACGCGATGTCCGCCGGTTGCTGTTCCGCTGACGGAGGAGCATTCGGCAATTCCCGAGAGTGGCTATGCGCTGGCCAAGTTGCAGTGCGAGCAGATGGCGCGCGAGATGCACCGCTGGAACCCTGGTACGCGCTTTGTCGGATTACGCATCTCGAACATTTTTGAGCCGGGCGACTATGCGGCGATCCCGTCGTTTGCCTCTGATATCAATATCCGCAAATGGAACCTGTGGAGTTGGGTGGATGCCCGCGACGTGGCGCAAGCGTGTCGGTTGGGCCTCGAAGTTGATGTGGTCAAGGCGGGTGGTGCTGGTGCTGACGTGTTCACCATTGCGGCCGCCGACAGCCTGATGCCGCAACCGAGCCGTGAGCTGATGGAAAAAGGATTTCCCGGCGTGCCGGTTGACAGCAAGTTGGGCGAGCACGAGACGCTGCTGTCGATCAGCAAAGCCCGCCGTCTGCTGGGCTACAAACCTCAGTATACCTGGCGGTAGTACTAAAAAGCCGCCCGACAGGTCGGGCGGCTTGAGTATGGTCGTATACGATCCTGTCCAGCTTTTGACAGCCGGTAACTGATGAGCCCAGCGTATCAGCCGAGCCCGAGCATGGCTTCCAGCGGCCCTTTGGGCAGCGGCACTAGGAACCATTTCTCGAACATCATGAAGAGTGCAAGTGGCACGCCGATGCCAATGCCGACAGTCTTGACAATGCCCTGGTCACGACCGAACGCAAACATGAAGCCCATGATAAAGATAGCCGACGCGACATAGATGCCGACATAGCCGACAGCAAAGACGTAGACGATCGTTGGGATCAGAACTTGCAGCACGCGGATAAATGCGGGGGTGGTGACGAACGCTTCGTCCGCGTCTTCTTCTACCGTTGTGAAAGCGCGGTACAAGTTGACGAGGCTGGCGAGCGCCATCGCCACGGCAACGTAGAACGGGAAATAGCCAGGCGCTGGACCGTCTGAATTCCAGCCGAAACCGAGGCGTACGCAATCAAAGATCACGATCTCGGCGACGACGAGAAAGAGTACGGCCACCACAATGTCGAGCGTCCGGTTGGTGACCAGGGTTGGCTCATTCTTCGCGTTGTTATTATGGCTCATTATGGTGGCCCTCAAGTTCAGAGACAAACGTTGACGTTACTTACCTGGCGCAAGGAAGCCGGCTTCCTTCATCAGGTCGTAGTGCAGGGTTTCGTTCTTCTCGATCCAGGTTTTGTAAGCGTCGCCACTCATTGAGGTCTGGTTGAACGCGCCGTCTTCCATGAACTTTTTCCACTCTTCAGTGGCCATCACTTTCTTGAACAGCTCGACGTAGAATGCGATCTGCTCTGGCTTGACGCCTGGTGACATGAAGATGCCGCGCAGCATCTGGTATTCGACATCGACGCCGGATTCCTTACAGGTTGGAATGTCCGACCAAGCCTTGTCCGCCGTCACTTTCCCGGTATAGATGCTGCGTTTGGCATCGAACAAGCAGAGCGGACGCAGCGCGCCAGCTTTCCACTGCGATACGGCTTCGATTGGGTTGTTGACAGTCGAATCAACGTGTTTGCCGACCAGCTGTGTCGCCACCGCGCCGCCGCCAGCGTAAGGCACATAGGTCATCTTTTTCGGCGCATTCAGCTTATCCAACGCAACCGTAACAATCTGGTCTTCCTGCTTCGAGCCGGTGCCGCCCATTTTGAACTTTTTGTCGTCGGCAGCCTTCACCGCGTCCATGAATTCTTTGGCGGTTTTGTGTGGTGACTCGGAGTTGACCCACAGCACGAACTGGTCGAGTGCCAGCATCGACACCGGAGTCAGATCCTTCCAGTTAAACGGCACGCCCGTCGCCAGCGGTGTGGTGAACAGATTCGACAGAGTGATGATGATAGTGTGTGGATCGCCGCTGCCTTTTTTGACATCGAGGAAGCCTTCGGCACCAGCTCCACCGCCCTTATTCAGCACAACCATCGGCTGCTTCAGCAAGTTGTTCTTGGTGACGACGCCCTGAATGAAGCGCGCCATCTGGTCAGCGCCACCGCCGGTTCCGGCTGGAATGACGAAAGTAACCGGCTTGGTGGGTTCCCAAGCTTGAGCCATTGAGCTGGTGGCGAGCGCCACCATGCTGCAGCCGGTTAGGGCAAGTGCGGTGAGGGTCTTTGAAGCAACACGTGTAAGATTAGCGCGCATTGAGGCGTCTCCTTGGTTTTCATCCCGGTAAGTCTTGAAACAGCGTTGTGGTTTATTGTTGTTTTGGGGCCAGTCGCTGTTGGTCTTTTGGCCGTTGCGTGGCCAGATAATGGCACGCAACGGATCGCTCCTTGATCAAGCAGCAGCAGTTTTGCCGCTGGCGAACTTGTCTTTGGCCCAAGAAATCACTGGCCAGAACAGCAGGATCATACCAAGCGCCATGATGCTGCCAACCAGTGGGTTGGACCAGAATACCGACAAGCTGCCTTGGCTGCCAAGCAGTGCCTGACGGAAGCCTTCCTCAGCTTTGTCGCCCAACACAATGGCCAAAACCAAGGGGGCAAGCGGGTAGTCGAGCTTTTGGAAGACGTAGCCGACCACACCGAACACCAGCATCATCCACACATCGAACATCGAGTTGTGGACGGTGTAGGCACCGATGGCGCACACCACCAGGATCACAGGTGCGATGATCGAGAACGGTACGCGCAGAATAGCGGCGAACAGCGGCACGCAGGTCAGAACGACGATCAGGCCGACGATGTTGCCGAGATACATTGAAGCGATGAGACCCCAGACGAAATCTTTCTGCTCAACGAACAGCATTGGCCCTGGCTGTAAGCCCCAAATCATCAGGCCGCCCAGCAGAACGGCTGCCGTTGGCGAGCCGGGAATGCCGAGCGTCAGCATTGGCAAAAGCGCGCTGGTACCAGCGGCGTGGGCAGCGGTTTCCGGCGCAATCACGCCCTCAATCTCGCCCTTGCCGAAATTGGCACCGTTCTTGGAGAACTTCTTCGCCAAGCCGTAGCTCATGAACGAGGCAGGTGTTGCGCCGCCCGGTGTGATGCCCATCCAGCAACCGATCAAGCAGCTGCGCAGCGAGGTTGCCCAATATTTCGGCAAGGTTTTCCAAGTCCGCAGCACCGAGTCAAACCGCAGTTTTGCGTGCGCTCCGGAGAAATTCAAACCGCTTTCCATGGAGGCCAGGATTTCGCCGATGCCGAACAGGCCGATCACTGCGATCAGGAAGTCGAAACCACTGAGCAGATGGTCATGGCCATACGTGATGCGCAGACTGCCGGTCATTTTATCGAGGCCGACCGCACCAAGCGCGAAGCCCAGGCACATGGCGGCGATGACCTTAAACGGCGAGCCCTTACCCATGCCGATGAAACTGGCGAAGGTCAGGAAAAAGACAGCGAAGAACTCCGCTGGCCCGAATTTCAAGGCAAATTTGGCCACCATCGGCGCTAAGAAAGTGATGAGCATCACGGCGACCAGTGCGCCAACAAACGATGACGTGAACGCGGCGGTGAGGGCTTCGTCCGCGCGGCCTTGCTGGGCCATTGGATGGCCGTCAAACGTGGTCGCTACAGACCAGGGTTCGCCGGGAATGTTGAACAAGATCGACGTGATAGCGCCGCCAAACAGTGCGCCCCAGTAAATACATGACAACATGATGATCGCCGAGGTCGGCGGCATCGTAAATGTCAGCGGTAGCAAGATGGCAACGCCGTTCGCGCCGCCCAAGCCGGGCAGCACGCCGATAATCACACCCAATAAAATGCCGACGAACATCAGCAGCAGGTTGTAGGGTGTCAGGGCGATGGCAAAGCCCTGCATCAGTGAGCTAATTTCTTCCACTGGCATTCCCCCGTGGAACGCTGTCCGCAGTGCGGCCAGACGTTCGTGATTGGTACCCCGTTAAGTTCGAATGTGCCCCATGCTTTGCACTTAGGGCAGCTTTTTCGAGGCTTGGTATACCATATACACGTTGCCTTAGTGACCGCAACACGGTTGGTTTGCAGTGCAACATGAAGAACAAAAATCCTATAATTAGGATTTTCATGTAAAATTATTTTAAATATAGCAAAAATATAGAATAAATGAACTATTTAAACAAATTCTGTGGGTTCCTACTGCGTTCGTATGATGGCATCGGTTTTCAAAATTTTTTGCGCGTAAATGTTCCGACCCAGAAAATTGCCCAAATCTTCATGCGTGTCTGGCATGCCTTCTGAAACGATTTCTAGGAACCTGCGTGGCTCACACCTTCGACGAAGCGATTTCGATGCGGAACAGTGACTACGTCGGCGCGAATGCGGCGATGGCGTCGGCTGCAGCCTACGCTGCGGCTTTTGCCATCGGGCCGAACACAAGTGAGTTAACCAGCCGGTTGCTGGCGGCAGAAGCTGAAAATCGCCGTCTGCGGCAGATCTTGTTCGATGTTGGCGCGGTTTTGGATCAAGCGCTCCAGCTTATGAAGCGATAGTGCTGCGGGCCGCCACGGCAACCATTTGCCACTCATCCTTGCTTGCCCATTGCCGAGCGACCGCTTATCTAGCCCCATGTCCAGCGCCACTTCGCCCACTAAACCGTTGCTCGTCTTTGATCGCCCCTTGGACAAAGGGGCGAACGGACTGCCGCGCGGGTGCGCGCTGGCGATTGGTAATTTCGACGGCGTGCATCGCGGCCATCAGGCGCTGCTGGCCACTGTAAAGGCTGACGCAAATCGCCGTGGTGTGGCGTCAGGGGTGATGATTTTTGATCCGCACCCGCGCGAGTATTTTCAGCCGCAAGCGCTACATTTTCGGCTCACCAACCGGTCTCAGAAGCTGCGCTTGTTCGAACGCTGCGGGCTCGATTTGGCAGTCGTGCTGCCGTTCGACGCAGCCCTCGCGGTGCTAAGCCCTGAGGCGTTCATCGGCGATGTCCTGGTGAGAGCTCTGGGTGTCGGCCACGTTGTCATCGGCTACGACTTCAACTTCGGCAAGGCCCGTGCGGGCAACCCGGCGACGATGTCGGAAGCCGGGCAGCGGCTCGGATTTGGCGTCACAGTCGTGCAGCCTGTCAGCGATGGGGCGGTGGCCTATTCATCGAGCGACATCCGCGCCAAGCTGGCGGCAGGCGACGTTGTGGCCGCAGCCCTTGCGCTCGGCCACCGTTGGCGAATTGATGGCAAGGTGGTTGGCGGGGCCAAACGCGGAACAGGTCTTGGTTTCCCAACGGCCAACATTACCGTGCCAGCTGGCTGCGGGCTGGCGCATGGCATTTACGCAGCTCGGGTGCACGTGAATGGCGAAACGCACCTTGGTGCTGCCTACTGGGGCTCGCGCCCGCAGTTCGACAATGGGCAGCCGATCTTAGAAGTGTTCCTGCTCGACTTTGATGGTAACCTGTACGGCCAAGAACTCAGTGTTGAGTTTGTCGACTTCATCAGGCCTGATGGCAAATTTGAAGGGCTGGAAGCGTTGAAAATTCAGATGCTGGCCGATTGTTCTGCCGCCCGCCGCCAGCTGAACATGCTCACGGCAAATGACCCATTGGCAGGCAGTCCGCTGGCCTAACCGGAGTGCACCAATGGCCGATAAGTCTGAAGCCGATGCCCGTTACGCCGCCGGGATGCGCGTTCGCCGCGCAGTGCTCGGAGATGCCCATGTTGATCGCGCAGAAGCCAACAAAACCCCGTTCGATGCAGATTTTCAACGGTTCATCGGGGAGGGCGTCTGGGGCTCGGTGTGGACACGCCCGCATTGGACCCTGCGTGAGCGTAGCTGTGTGACACTGGCTCTTCTGGCCGCGCTTGGTCATTATGACGAGGTGGCTTTACACGTCCGCGCCACCGCCAATACTGGTGCAACGCCAGAAGATATCCGCGAAGCCATGCTCCACGTTGCTGCGTACGCCGGTGTGCCCTGCGCCAATCACGCCAACAAGATCATCAAACAAACGCTGGCTGAGATGGCCGCCGAGACGTCTGCGACGTCCTAGACATCACTCGGCTGCTTCGCGCTGGCGTTCTGGTTGGTTTGCAGGTTGCGGCACTGTCCGCGCGCGACCGAAGTCAGGCGTGGCGATGCGGACAGGCATGCGGCCGAACTGGCGGATCAGGCGTTTGAGCTGGCGGCGGTAGACGTAGTAATTGGTCTCCAGAATGTGCCGGTCGGAGGCGACGAACTGGCCCGCGACTGCACTGCTTGCCGCGTCGCGCTCAGCGCGGAACCAGCGCGCTTTGCCGGGGTCGAGGTCCTGAGCATGGATGAAGCGGGCGATCAGCGCTCCCTGATAGTCAGCGAGCCGCCATATGCTGCCGTTGGCCTGGACCAAGCCTGCTGCGAACAAGTTATCGTATTGCCGGTGAAATGCGAACAGCGAGAAGTTTGGCCGTCCATTTGCGTCGTTGACGATGGCGTCATCTATGAAGGGGAACGCGATCTTGTAGCCTGTGCCGAACACAATAAGATCGATCGCCTCGCGGCTGCCGTCCTTGAACACAACCTCGCGCCCCTCGTAGCGCTCGATCTCCGGCTTGGCGATGAGGCGGCCGTGCGCAGAGAGCCGAGGAATGTCATCGCTCATCGTCGGGTGAGCTTGGTCGATGTGATGCTCAGGTGCGGGCAGCTTGTAGCGCGCCGGTGGCCCCTGCAGCAGCCACAATATCGCTTCTGTGGCGTGGCGGCGAACCAAGTTCGGCATCGGCACGCTCTCGAAAATTGACAAGATGTCATGGGTCGGAAAGCCCAGCATGAATTTGGGCACGAACCAATGGCCGCGCCGCATGCTCATAAACACCGGCGTTCCGTTCGAATGGGCGGCGTCACGGGCGATATCGCACGCAGAGTTGCCTGCGCCGACCACCAGCACGCGCTTATCCCGGAGCTGCTTTGGTGACTTGTAAGCGCTGGAATGCATGATTTCGCCGGTGAAAGTACCAGGGTAGGGCGGCAAACGCGGGGCGTTGTGGTGACCATTGGCGAGCACGATACCCTTGTAAACGCGTGGTGACGCTTCCCCATCAACGATAACCGCCCACTGTCCTGCACCCGTGCGCTTCACGCTGACAACCGATTTGCCAGTGTGGATGTAGGGGGCGAGCCCGAAATGGTTGATATAGTCACGGAAGTAGCCGAGAACGCGGGCGTGGCTGGGATACTCCGGATAGTCCAGATCATCCATCGGGTAGTCTTCCCACCCGGTCGAGTGCTTTGCCGAGACCAGATGTGCCGTCTCGTAGACCATTCCTGTTGGGGTGGCGATATTCCAAAGCCCACCAATGTCGGCCTCACGTTCCAGCACGTCAAAAGGCAGCCCGGCAGCAACGAAGTTCTTGGCCACGGCCAAGCCAGAAGCGCCTGCTCCGATGATGCAGTACTTGTTCGAATACTCGAACTCTATGTGGCTGGTTTGCTTGACAGCTGACACGCGGAACCTCTGGGAAAGCTTAATACTTTTGATAAAACTGGAATTCATCCTGCAACAGAATTGCAGCACCATGTACCGAGAACTCAAATTGAGGCAAACAATTTGTAACTAAAACTACCGGAAGGATTAACGCTGGTGCCATGTCCTCTCATTTCGGCCTATACAATCATCTTTGCTTGATCAGCCTTTGCCGCCATTGAATGGGCGGAAGATTCGGAGTAACGAACGCGCCAAGTCAACATTGTGCAGTTGCGAAGGCTTGGGTCTTGGTGACCAGGGGCCTCGTCTCACATCAATAAAACCGGAGAGTTTTCCATGGCGCGCACTAAAATTGCCCTGATCGGCGGCGGTATGATCGGCGGCACCCTCGCGCATCTCATTGCGCTGAAAGATCTGGGCGACGTGATTGTATTCGATATCGCTGAAGGCATGCCGCAGGGCAAAACCCTCGACCTCGCCCAGTCGGGTGCCGTTGAAGGCTTCGACACCAAGCTCAAGGGCACCAACGCTTATGCCGATATCGTCGGTGCTGACGTTGTGATCGTCACGGCCGGCGTGCCGCGCAAGCCGGGTATGAGCCGCGATGATCTCATCGGGATCAATCTGAAAGTTATGGAACAGGTTGGTGCGGGCATTGCCAAGTATGCGCCGGGCGCGTTCGTGATCTGCATCACCAATCCGCTCGACGCGATGGTGTGGGCGCTGCAGAAGTTCTCTGGCCTGCCGCACAACAAGGTCGTCGGCATGGCGGGCGTGCTTGATACCGCGCGCTTCCGCCACTTCCTGGCAACGGAACTGAATGTGTCGGTAGAAGACGTGTCGGCCTTCGTGCTCGGCGGCCACGGCGACGACATGGTGCCGCTGGTGCGCTATTCGACGGTCGCAGGTATTCCACTGCCAGACGTCATCAAGATGGGTTGGATGAGCCAAGAGCGGCTCGACCAGATCGTGGACCGCACCCGTAAAGGTGGCGGCGAAATCGTTGCGCTGCTGAAGACTGGCTCGGCCTTCTATGCCCCGGCTTCGTCGGCCATCCAGATGGCTGAGAGCTATCTGAAGGATAAGAAGCGCGTGATCCCGTGCGCCGCTTATCTGACCGGCCAATTCGGCGTGAAGAACATGTACGTCGGCGTTCCCACCATCATCGGTGCCGGTGGCGTGGAGAAGATCATCGACATCAAGCTCAATGACATCGAGCGTCCAATGTTCGAAAAGTCGGTCGCCTCGGTCAACTCCTTGATCAACGCCTGCAAAGCGATTGCCCCGCAACTGGTTTAAGCTGCGTTGAGAGCAATCATCGCCCCTGCCCGCCGTCAAAACGCGTGCGGGGGCGTTTTTGCATGGGGGAGATCTAGTGGGCCCGACATTAATGGTTTTCACCCCCCGTGCAATCGATGCGGCAGAAGCTGCGGCCATCGATGACCTGCTGCGGCGGACGGTCCATCTGACCCAGCGTCGTGGGGAGACGGGCGATCGCTGGGAGTTCGTGCCGAATGTGGACCAGCACGGCGACCCTTCCGGGTGCCTGTGCACGCTATCCGTCGTCCCTTTTGGTATGGAGGCGGGCGGCTCGCACGTCGACACAGCGCTGATTGAAGAGGCGCGGGCGAAGTTGCCATTTCTGCCGCAGACAACGCTGCAACTTGATAATTTCTGCCGCAAAGACGAGCCCGGTCATCGCGTCCTTGCCATGGTCGCGGCTGATCTCGCGGACTTATTTGGTGGCCTCATTGATGTTGACGGAGCCGACTACGTGCTCCCGATTGTCGGGGCGCTAGCTGGCGGCAAGGGTGGCGCGAACCGCTACTACGCACTTAGCTATAACATCGACGAGCGGCGAACCGGCACCACCTATTGCATCGCCCCCACCTTGATGCGGGCGTGGAGCGAGCATCCCGCATTTTGGTTGATGGTGTGAGCCGATAGTCAATGGACGGCTCACCTGCGGAGTCGAAGCCAGTTAATCTCGTGGTGCCGGGAAACTACGCCTTTACAAGTACGGTACCTAACTATATAGTTAAGTACCGTACAAATGGAGGTGACATTGGCATTATCCCGACGCAGTATAATTCAAGCAGTGGGCGGAGCTGGTTTGGCGCTCGTGGGCACTGGTGGCCTGTTCGCCGTAACCCGGACGCCGAATCGGGCACTGGCAGCGTGGGCTGAAATTGGCAACGGCTCGCCAAAAGATGTGCGGCTTGATGCATTCCGCCACGCCATTTTGGCGCCAAACCCGCATAACCGGCAACCCTGGCGGATCCAGCTGATCGGCGATGATGAGGCCATTATCACCTGTGACCTGGACCGTCGGTTGCCAGCAACTGACCCGTTCGACCGCCAGATTCTTGTGGGCTTCGGTTGTTTTCTCGAAATCGCGCGCATCGCCGCCGCAGAGCGTGGCGTCGTGATGGAAATCAAACCGTTTCCAGATGGGGAACCGACCCAGCGGTTGGACCTACGTGCTATCGCTCGGCTGCGGTTTGTCAAAAATTCCGCGATGTTGAAGGACCCGCTATTTGTGGCCATTCCAAACCGTCACACCGTCAAGAAACCATATGATACGACCCGTCTGGTCGCGCAAAGCGTACTTGATAGTCTGTTGGCGCACAAATCGCCAAGGGTGCAGGTTTTTGCCTCGAGTGATGATGATCTGGTCAGGAAGCTGCGAGCGCAAACGTGGGAAGCTTGGCTCGTTGAACTGCAAACACCTCGGACTTGGATGGAAACCGTCAATCTGATGCGGATCGGAAAGGCCGAAATTGAGGCCAATCCGGATGGCGTCTCAATTAGCGGGGCGTTGATGGATGTCCTAGCGATGACCGGGCAAATCTCGCGCGAGCAAATCGGCACGCCAGCATCGACGTCGTACAAAACAAGTATGGAGCGGTATCGGCCGATCATGGCAACCGGTATGGCCTATGCCTGGATCGAAACCGAAGGGAATTCGCGAACTGACCAACTGGCCGCCGGGCAGGTTTATGTCCGGATGCACTTGGAGGCGACGCGGCAGGGGCTCGGCTTCCACCCAGTCAGTCAGGCTTTGCAGGAGTTCCCTGAAATGAAATCGGTGTTTGACGAAATTCATGTTCAGCTCGGAGCTCGGCCAGGACAGCGCGTGCAAATGCTGGTGCGACTGGGCTATGGTGCAGCCGGAAGCCAGACGCCACGCTGGCCGCTGGAGCGTAAGCTCGTTCCGGGATGATGTGAGCTAAACCATGACGGGAGCCGAATGTCCGATCCGATTGCCTTCCGCATCATGAACGAAATCGGCATTATTGACCAGCTCGGTACCACCTTGTTCGAACGGGCGATGCCGCACGGACTAACGCTACCGCAGTTCGTCGTCTTGAACCATTTCGTTCGTCTCGGTGTGGAGCGCACCCCGCTCGAACTTGCCGAAGCGATCCAGGTGACCAAGGCAACCATGACCAGTACCCTTCAGCGGCTTGATGCGAAGGGGTTCATCACAGCGACGCCCGATCCTAAGGACGGGCGTTCAAAGCGAATTGCGATCACTGCCAGCGGGCGGGCGGCGCGTGATGATTCGATCAAGGCCATCGCCCATCATTTAAGGGATATGGAGCAGGCGCTCGGCCAGGAAAACCTCCAAGCAGCACTGCCGCTGCTAGCAAAGCTCCGCAGCTTTCTTGACGAGCGTCGAGGCAAAGTCTGAGGCTCAAATCTCCACCACCAATGCAGGGTTGAAGGCTGGGTTCTCAGTGCCGTAGGCGGCGGGGTTGCAAATCACGCGGGTGGCACCGACGCGGTAGTCAAAGCTCGTGTGGGTGTGCCCGTGCACCCAGAGCGTTGGCTGATGGGTTTCGATGAGCGGCGATAGGTCCGACACGAACGCAGCGGTCAGCAGGCTGTTGCGATACTGCGGTGCGACGCTGTTCTCGTGCGGGGCGTGGTGTGTCACGACAACCGTTGGCCCCGCATGTGGGGCCGCTAGCGCGCGGTCCAGATACATCCGTGATTGTTGATGCAAGGCGAGCGCATCAAGGGGCAGGAAGCGCCGGTCGCTGTGACCGCCGGTGGTCAGGCCGATGAGCCGGTGGTCGTTCAGGCCCATCGCGGCCGTCCGCATACAGTCATCACGGTTCTCTGGTCCGAACAAATCATAATCCGTCCACAGCGACGCCCCGACGAAACGGACGGAGCCGATCTGAACGGTATCGTTTTCCAGCAGGTGGATGTTATGGGCGGGGGCGAGCTGACGGGCTCTTGCGAGCTCTTTGGCCATTCCGAAGCCGTAAAATTCGTGATTGCCAAGTACCATGATGATCGGCGTTGCCTGTGGTACATAGTGGCGGAGCACCTGGAAGCCGGTTTCAACACCCGCGCACACGTCCCCTGCGACGATGAGTACATCGCCCCCTGCAGCCAGCTCTGGCCGATGGAGGCCGCCTGCATCGACGTGCAGATCGGACAGGATTTGGATGCGCATATCGGGTCCTTAATGGTCAGAGCGTTTCACAGTTTGTGCATAGCACAAGTGCCAAGCACCCCCGATCTGTTTGCGATACCGGGGCGTAAGGTTTACAAATCGATTACATCACAGGGACATGGCCCTCGCCATGGCAGCAATGACCAAGCAACATCCAAGCGAAAAATACATCGCGGTCGAGCGTCCTGCTCGCGGCGATGTCGAAAATGCCGTGCGCACGATTCTGCGCTGGATCGGCGATGACCCCGCGCGGCCAGGCCTACTCGATACACCGAAACGCGTCACTGACGCGTTTGATGAGCATTTTAAGGGCTACTCCGAAGATCCGGCTGCGTTGTTGGGCAAAACCTTTGAAGAGATTGAGGGTTACGACGCGATGGTGCTGCTGCGCGGCATTCCGTTTGAAAGCCATTGTGAGCATCATATGGCACCGATGATCGGCCGCGCTTGGGTCGGATACATTCCGAACGGCCGGGTCGTTGGTATCGGCCGGTTGGCGCGGGTCGTCGATGCCTATGCGAAGCGGCTGCAGATCCAGGAGCGGATGACGGCACAGATCGCCAACGTCATTCAGGAAGTTTTGGCACCGGCAGGTGTCGCCGTTGTGATCAAAGCGGAGCATCACTGCATGTCGACACGTGGCGTTCACAAGCACGGCACCGAGATGGTGACCAGTCGGATGTTCGGGGCCTTCCTTGACAATCCGATGACCCGGCAGGAGTTCATGTCGCTGGTCGATTGATGAGTTGGACGACCGGTTGAACAGGACAGAGCTGCGCCTTTCGCACTTGAATTCTGCACCTGATCACCTCAGGAAAGGGGCTACGTTCCAAGCCTGAGGGATCTCCATGCCATCGACCGTATTTGACAGCGTCCTGTTTCGCGACGCTTTTGGCACGCCAGCGATGCGCGCCGTTTTCTGCGATGAGCGCTACATCGCGCAGTGCACACGTGTGGAAGTGGCACTAGCGCGGGTGCAGGGCAAGCTTGGCGTCATTCCGGCTGATGCCGCCAAGGCCATCGAAGCTACCGCCAGCACCGACGGCATCGACTACGTCAAGCTCAAGCATGAGACCGACATTGTCGGCTATCCGATTGTCGGACTGGTGCATCAGCTGGCGAAGCAATGTGGGGATGCAGGTAAGTTCATCCACTGGGGCGCTACAACCCAGGACATTATGGACATGGCGACGGTGTTGCAGGTGCGCGACGCCATTGTGCTCATCGAGCTGGATCTTCAGGCAATCGACACGGCGCTGGCGGGGTTGTCGGCCAAGCACCGCGATACCGTGATGGCCGGGCGCACGCATCTGCAGCATGCGTTGCCGATTACGTTCGGGCACAAGACGGCGATCTGGTTATCGATGATCCGCCGCCATCGCGAACGACTGGATCAGATCAAGCCGCGTGTGCTGGTTGGCCAGTTTGCCGGAGCTGCGGGTACGCTGGCGTCACTCGGCAAGGACGGTATGGCCGTACATGACGCGCTAATGGGGGATCTCGGGCTGTCGGCCCCTTCGATCACCTGGCATGTGGCGCGCGACAATTTGGCGGAAATGGTTGGACTGCTGGCTTTGATCGCTGGAAGTTTGGCAAAAATCGCCACCGACGTCATGCTGATGATGCAGACCGAAGTCGGCGAAGTGTTTGAGCCGTTTGTCGAGGGCCGCGGCTCATCCTCGACAATGCCGCAGAAGCGCAACCCAATCAGCTGCGAGCTGATCCTGGCCGCCGCTAAGTCGGTACGCCAGAACGCCGGGTTGATGCTGGACGCGATGGCGTCGGACCATGAGCGGGCAACCGGGCCTTGGCATCTCGAGTGGATCGCGTTGCCGGAAGCGTTCATCGCCTCAGCTGGTGCGCTGGGCCAGGCCCGCTTTATGCTCGAAGGCCTGATCGTCGAGCCGGAGCGGATGCGCCGTAACCTCGACATGACCGGTGGTTTGATTGTGGCCGAGGCCGTGATGATGGCACTGGCACAGCATACTGGGCGTGGTGTCGCTCATGATCTGGTTTATGGCGCCTGCCGCCAAGCCTCGGAGAAGGGGACGACGTTGCTGGACGCCCTGAAAACTGTGCCAGAGGTCAAAAAGCACTTTGACGACGCCAAGCTGGCAACGCTCGTTGATCCGGCGAACTATGTTGGCTCGGCTGGTGTCATGGTCGATCGGCTGCTTGCCTCAAGATAATGTAACGCGCGTAGATTGGGCTGATTGCATCGACCCAATCTACCGCCTTTTTTGCTGATTTTTCAGGCGGGCCAGCTGTCTGCGCGCTTAATCTAAAGCTAACACTTCACTCATTGTGATAAATTCATTGTTTTTTCTGGCTAATTAAACGAGCTGTTAGCGCTTTTCGTGGAAAACTGTGGGTACAGCGACCATCAATTGGGGCGTGCCTGCTGAGTATGGCGATAGAAACGACAGCTGACTTCGGGTTTTCGGCCAACACCGCGCGCGGTGCTGCAGCCGATTCGAGCCGGGCTGCGCCGACTTCAGGTCAGGCCAACAAAGCGAGTGCTAAGAGTACCGAACGCCAGCGCCGCGTCAGCAGCGATCAATTGCGCGAAACCCGGCAAAAGCTCGCTAGTGGTAATGATATCCGGCCGGAATTCGAATACGAGCTAATGCTGATGTTCGTGCGCAACGAACTTTCGGCACAGTCGCACATGTGGCTGCTCGCATTTATTTTCTCGCTGGCCTCGATGTTCTGGGCCCCCTGGCAACAGGCAGCACTCTGGCTTGGCATCGTCATCGCCGCGAAGGTTGTGCTGCTCGAATGCTGCCGCCGGTTTGCGGCGTTGGCCCCGGCTGACGTCAACTTGAAGGTGTGGCGTCATCGCCTCGTGATGGCTGAAGCGTTGAACGGGTCGGCCTGGGCTGGCTTTGCGATGGTCGGTTCGCACCTCAACGAAACCGTTTCGCAAACCTATCTCTTCTCATCGCATGTGTTCATTTTTGCGTCGCTGATTGTTGTGCTGGCGATCCGCATGACGTTCGCATCGACGGTGATGCCAATTCTGTACTTTGGCACCATCCCGATGACATTGGCGGTGGTCTTCCGCCTCGTTGTCCTGCAGGACTTCTTTTATATGGCGCTCGCTTCTATGGCGATCGGCGTCCACGTCTATTTCATTTTCTTGGCCAAAGGGCTGTATTCGACCGCCTTGTCGATGCTGGAGTTCCGGGCCCAGAAAGATTGCTTGATCACCGAGCTGGAAGAGGCCCGTGTCATCTCAGACGAGGCGCGCACCCGGGCTGAGTCAGCCAACGTCGCCAAGTCGCGGTTTCTGGCGACGATGAGCCATGAGTTGCGCACGCCGCTGAATGCCATCCTCGGTTTCTCGGAAGTCATGCAGGCCGAGATCATGGGGCCGCTGCATAACAA
>JAYSVA010000392.1:0-6453 GCA_043718785.1 Hyphomicrobiaceae bacterium | reverse complement strand
AGACCTTGGCGATCTGCTCGGCCAGCGGGCGCTGTTCCGCCGACACAGTGTCGAGCGTCAAAACGGGGAAACGGGGCGTGGTGTTGCTAGTCATGGGGCAGAGCGGCTCCTCAGTTCGTTTGTTCTGGATTTTCGGACAACGTTAGCGCAACGACATCACAACACAACTGCGCAGGAACAAGGTCAGATGAGCGAAACGGGCACAGCAATCGGCTTTATCGGCCTCGGCGTAATGGGCGAGCCGATGTGCCGCAATCTCGCGGTGAGGAGCGGCCGGCCGGTTGTTGGCTTCGACCAAAGCGCCGAGCCGCTGGCACGGCTGGCCGCAGTCAGCGTGACGGTGGCAGCGAGTATTGAAACGCTGGCCGCCCAGTGTTCCACGATTTTCATTGCGCTGCCGAGCGGTCGGCATGTCGAGGCGGTCAGCGCGGGCCTGTTGCCAGCGGTGCGGCGGGGCACGTTGATCGTTGACTGTGGCACCTCGCCGGTTGAGCTGACCCGGACCCTGGCCGCCAAATTTGCCGAGCGTGCCGCGCGTTATGCCGACGCGCCAATCGCCCGCACCCGGCAGGCCGCCATCGACGGCACGCTGAGCATTATGGTCGGGGCGGACGACGGCGTGTTTGCCGAGCTGCAGCCGCTCCTGGCACTGATGGCGTCGGACGTGACGCACTGCGGCCCCGTCGGCTGCGGTCAGATCGCCAAGATCATGAACAACATGGTGCTGGTGCAGACCGTTGTCGCCCTGTCCGAAGCTGCCAGCGTCGCCCGTCGCGCCGGGTTGCCGACCGACAAGCTGTTCGAGGTGCTGGCGAAAGGGTCCGCCGACAGCTTCGCGCTGCGCAACCACGGCATGAAAGCCATCCTGCCCGGCACGTTCCCCGAGCGCGCCTTCTCGACCAGCTATGCGCGAAAAGACCTGTCCTATGCGTTGGAACTGGCCGAGTCTGTCGGTATGACGTTGGCGGGAGCTGAGGTGGCAAATGATATGCTCGCCGCCGCCCAAGATGCGGGCTATGGCGACCGATACTGGCCGATTGTCAGCCGGATCATCGATAGCAATGGCAAAGGAAACACCTGATGAAACTGATGATGTTCGAAAAGGCAGGCCACCCGGCATTGGGCGCTGTTGATGGCACCAGCGTGATTGATCTGGCGGCTGTGGATGCGGGCTTGCCGATGGATCTGGCGGCGTTGATCGCGGCGGGGCCGACGGCCATGGTTGCGGCGAAAGCGGCAGTCGCGAAAGCTCCGGCAAGTGCTAAGCATGCGCTCGCTGCCGTCAAGCCGCTGATGCCGATTGCGCATTCGAAGAAGATGATCTGTGTCGGCCTGAACTATGCGCTGCACGCTAAGGAAGGCGGCCACGCCATCCCGACATATCCGTCATTCTTCCTTCGCGTCTGGTCATCGATGCTGCCAGCCGGTGCGCCGGTGATCCGGCCGAAATGCTCGGTCCAACTTGACTATGAGTGTGAGCTGACCATCGTCATCGGTAAGGGCGGGAGGCATATCTCGGAAGCCAACGCGCTCGATCACGTGTTCGGCTACACGTTGTTCAACGATGTCTCGGTGCGCGATTTCCAGCGCAAGACGACGCAATGGACGCCGGGGAAGAACTTCGACGGCACCGGGCCGCTGGGACCGCACATCGTCACCGCAGACGAGCTGCCAGCCGGCGCTTCCGGCCTGCGCATCATGACCCGCGTCAACGGCGAAACGATGCAGGATTCCAACACCAGCGACATGATCTTCTCGACCGCCCGCACCATTGCGCTGCTGTCTGAATTCATGACGCTCGAACCCGGCGATCTGATCGCCACCGGCACGCCCTCCGGCGTCGCGCACGCCCGCAAGCCACCTGCCTGGATGAAGGCCGGTGACGTCGTCGAAGTCGAAGTCGAGAAAATCGGAATTCTGCGCAATCCGATTGTCGATGAAGTTTGATCCGCCTTTTGTAGGTTGGGTCAAGCTCTTGCGCGACCCAACAACTTCAACACCACCCGTGGATTGTTGGGTCGCGCAAGAGGGCTTGACCCAACCTACGGGCGATCCCCCGGGTGCCAATTCTTCCCCCGCAGCAGCGATAGCGCCATCAGGCCACCGAACACCACCAAACCGACGGCGGCGGCGAACACGGTGTGCAACGGCGCACCCAGGCCGATGGCGAACAGCGCGCCGCCGCCGCCGGCCACAACCAGCCGGGCGACGCCCGCGAGGAACGGCGCGATCATGTTGCCCGTGCCTTGGGTCGCGAAATACAGCGACTGGCCGAGGCCGAAGAAGGCGAAGCACGGCCCGGCAATCCAGAAGTACTGGCGGGCGACGGCGGCGGCTTCATCGCTGGTCGTAAACAGGCCGATCCACAGGTCCGGCCTGATGGCAACAACCAACCCGATCAACCCGACAATGGCGAACACCGCGAGGCTGCCGGTCCAGGCGATGCGGCGGGCGCGCTCGTGCTGGCCCGCGCCCCGGTTGGTGCCGACCATCGCCGTCATCGCGCCGCCAACACCGAATGTGATCGGCACCAGCAGCAGCTCAAGGCGGCTGCCGAGGCCGTAGCCGGCTAGCGCTGCCGTGCCGTAGCGGCCGACCAATGCGGTGGCGATGAGCACGGTGGAGATGGTCAGGATAGTGTTGCCGCAAGCCACCGCGCCAACGCGCAGAATGTCCATGAAGATGCGCTTGTCCAGCGTCACGCCGGTCAGGCGCAGCGGCACAGCTCCGCGACCGGAGGCGAGATAGGCGAACATCGCCAGGGCGGCCAGGGAGAACGAGATCAGCGATGCGACGGCAGGGCCGGTGACGCCCAGTTTCGGGGCGCCCAACCAGCCGAGCGTCAACATGCCTGACAGTCCGATGTTGACGAACGCCATCGTCGAGAACACGACGCCCGGGAGTGCCGTATTGCCGGAGCCGCGCAGTAGCGACGCCAGCGTGTTGGCGCACCACACCGCGAACGCGCCGCCGAACAGAATGCGCGCATAGGCGACGGCACCATCCAGGGCGGCATCACGCCCGCCGAGCAGCGCGAACAACGGGCGCGCGAACACCGCGAATAGCACTGTGAACAGGCAGGCCATGCCAGCCGCGATGAGTAGTGCGTGCAGGGTGATGCGTTCCGCCCGCGCCGTATCGCCCGCCCCGAGCGAGCGGGCAACGGCGGACGAAATGCCCCCGCCCATCGCCCCGGATGACATCATCTGCATCATCGACTGCACCGGGAACACCAGCGCCAGCGCTGCCAGCGCCGTCACGCCGAGGTGGCCGACGAACCAGGCATCGGCAATCGCCACCGCCGACTGGGTGATCGCCACCAGCATGTTGGGCAGCGCCAACTTGGCCAGCGTCGGGCCAATCGGGCCCTCCAGCAGGGCGCGCGTACGGGCCGAAGTGGCTGATTTGGGCTTGGCTTTTGTATCGGCGCTCACAGGCCCCCCTTTAGGTTCATGGGCCACATTGGCAGGTTCGCGGCAGCAGGCCAATCACAGGTGTTGACTTGGGCGCTGCAAGCGTCAAGGTTCACTGATGCATCAGTTTGAGATGACGTAATGAGCCAGCCGCCACGCCTTTCCCAGACGACCCTCGCTGGGGTGCGGACGGGTGTGCACCGGTTTGGCTATGATCGGCAGTGGCTTGAGACTGGCATCGTCCATCTCGGGTTGGGGTCGTTTGCGCGCGGGCAACTAGCTGATTACACTGAGGATGTGCTGGCGCGTCAATTTGGGCCCTGGGGCATCGTCGGGGTCAGCCTGCGCACGCTCGATCAGCGGCAGCGGCTGGCCCCACAGGATGGCCTATACACGACGCTATGTCGGGAGCCTGCGGGCACCACTGCACGCGTGATCGGCTGCGTTACGGATTGTCTGGTGCTGCCGGATGGGGCCGAGCCGGTTTTGGCACTGATGGCCCAGCCGACGACCCGGATCGTCAGCCTCACCATCACGGAAAAGGGCTACTGCCACGACCCAGCAACAGGTCGGTTGAACGCAGCCCATCCCGACATTCGCCATGACCTGGAACACCCGGAATCGCCCCGCTCAGCCGTCGGCCTGATCGTTGCCGCTCTGGCCCGCCGACACACGCTGGGTTTGGCCCCGTTCACAGTGCTGTGCTGCGATAACCTGCCCCACAACGGCGCGCTGGTTGCGCGGCTGGTCGCCGATTTCGCCAGCCTGCGCAATGACAAGCTGGCCGCCTGGATTGAGCGAAACGGCGCGTTTCCGGGCACGATGGTGGACCGCATTGTGCCCGCCACCACCGAGGCGGACATCGCGCTCGCCGCTCAGCTGACCGGGCTTAGCGATGCCGCCCCGGTTGTGCACGAGCCGTTCCGCCAATGGGTGATTGAAGACCGGTTTGTCGATGATGCCCGCCCGGCATGGGAGCATGCGGGTGCCGAGCTGGTGGCCGATGTTGCGCCGTTCGAAGCGATGAAGCTGCGACTGCTGAACGGCTCGCATTCGGCGCTAGCCTACCTGGGGTTCCTCGGCGGCCACGAGACGATTGGCGATTGCGTCGCCGATCCGGCCTATCGCCGGTTCGTGCAAGCGCTGTGGGCCGAGGAGATCATTCCGGTGACGCCGACGCCTGCGGGTGCTGATCTGCGCGTCTACGCCGCCGCCCTGCTGGCCCGTTATGATAACCCGGCGATCCGCCATCGCACCGCGCAGATCGCCATGGATGGCTCGCAGAAGCTGCCGCAACGGCTGCTCGGCACCATCCGGGACCGGCTGGCGCGCGGGCTGCCAATCCGGCGTTTGGCGCTGACGGTGGCCGCGTGGATGTTTTACGTCGGCGGCCGGGACGAGCTTGGGCAAGCTTTCGAGGTGCGCGATCCGCTGGCCGCGACTTTGGCTGCGGCACTTGCGGCGGCAGGTGATGCGCCGGGCGCGCGGGTTGCCGCGTTACTCGGTGTTGAAGCCGTGTTCGGCGCGGATTTGGCCGCCAATCAGGATTTCAGGCGGGCCGTGACAACAGCCTACCGCCAACTGCTGGACCAGGGAGCCAAGCGCACAGTTGCCGCGTGCGGATAGCCTTTCCTCGGTGTGAAATTGCCGCTCGGCAATCCTGCCGATCCGGTAGAGCTTGGGCAGCTACGGCAAAATCTTTGCCGCCCGGTAGCTGGCGATGTGCCCCATATACATTGCCTCGGTATCGACCATCTCGTGGAAGCCGATTTGGCGCAGCTTGGTGGTGCTGGAGATGTTGTCCTGGTTTTGCCGCCAGAGAAAATCGCCGAACGGCCACTTGGCGACCTGCTCCATCGGCATCGGTTTGAGGCCGTGGCGCTTGACGATGCGGTCCCATACCGGCTGTTTGTCGGCCATCCAGGTGGCGAGGTTGAGCGTCCGCACCGGCCCACACGGAATGCCATAGGCAGCGGCGATGCGTGGCCACAGGTTGCACCAGCGGTAGAGGTCGCCGTTGGTGACGTTGAACGCCTGGTTGTGCGCCCCCAGTTTGTTCAAGTCGGAGGTGGCCAAGAACACCATCGCGCGGGCGAGCAGGCCCGCATCGGTGACGTCAGCGAGCGCCCGGTAGCACGCCTCAGTGCCAGGGAAATCCAACGGCGTATTCAGCTCTCGGCAGATGCTGGCGTAGGCACCCAACAGGGTTGGCGCATTGCGCGGGCGTTCCGGCGCGAAATCACACAGGAAGTTCGGGCGCGAGGCCGACCACGTCCATTGTTGGCCGTTCTGCCGCTCACTGAGATAATCCTGCTGGTCGTAGTAGAAATTCGGCGGCAGATGGCGCGGTTGGTCCTCGCGAGCCGGCGTGGTGAAGGGGCCTAGGTGCATGCCGTACCACTTGGTGCCTTCCACCAGATGGATGTGCTGCAGGCTTTTCGCGGTGCGCGTGGCAACGTCAACGGTGTTGCGGAGCAGCGTGAAATTATCCTCGACGCTCTCGACGCCGCTTTCGCCATGCGCCGCCCGCGCCGTATAAAACACGTGGCTGATGTCCGTGTGCGGCTTGAGGGCTGAGGTGAGCCGATCAGCATCGGCCAGATCAGCCGCCACATAAGTGACCTTGCCCGCACTCGGCGGCGGGTTCCGGCTGACGCCAACCACCCGCCAATCCGCCGCAACCAACGTCTCCACCAGCCGCTTGGCGGACGCACCAGTCGCACCGGCAACGAGGGCAGTTTTGGTCATGACGTTATTCCCTATTCGAGCCGCGCGTTGCCACTCCGCAACGGCCTTAAGACAGCGATCCTATTGGACGACCATTTTATGGAAACACACTTCTCTCGGTTTTCTCTCTCCCTCAAGGGCAGGGCAATTCAGTTCTCCCCCCTTCCTCACGCGTCCCCGGAATCGGATCAGCGCTCGCGCTGTTCCGATATCCGGTCTTTACCGTTGCCGTGGGATAAATCTCGCCTCACACGCAGTCGTAAAGATCCCGGACATCCGGATCGAGCTGCGCTCGAAACGGATTCCGGGAACG
>JAYSVA010000391.1:0-6488 GCA_043718785.1 Hyphomicrobiaceae bacterium | reverse complement strand
CGCTGGCCGAGAAGATCAGCAAGGCGATCCCCATTCCCACCATTGGCATCGGCGCATCGGCTGCGTGCGACGGCCAGATTCTGGTGATGGAAGACATGCTCGGCCTGTCGCCACGCGTGCCAAAATTCGTCAAGGAATTCGGCAAAGTCGGCGAAGCCATCGAGAACGCCATCAAAGCCTACGCCGACCACGTGCGCGACCGCGCCTTCCCGGGGGCGGAGCACACGTATGCGATGAAGAAGGAGGATGCGGCGGTGACCAAGAAGGGCAAGACTTGACCCGGCATAGGGTTTTTGTGATCATCAGCAAATGACACGCACCGAAACAATCGCCATCATTAATGCACGCCTTTCATCGCTTGACGATGAAGAGGTGCAGTCAGTCGCCGAAATCATTGAAGACATGACGGTGGATGACGACCTGCCGCGAGTGCTCGAGAGCGAGGAGTTGGCGGCAATAGAGCAATCTCGCGCCGATTTTCGCGAGGGGCGTACATATTCGCTGGCAGAAGCAAAAGCGCTGACCGATCAATTCCTTGCAAAGCTCCGCGATCAGAAATCGAAGTCATGAGGACGGTCAGGTTATCCAAGACGTTTTTCAACCAATTCAATAGTTTACTTGCTCAGGGTGTTGATCGGTTCGGATTGACCGTCGTTACAGAAAAAAGTGATACGGTTTATCGGGTCATCCACGATTTCATTGCAGTTTACCCGAGCGCGAAACGGCCGAACAGGCGATTACGCCTTCACGTCTACCCGATATCCAAAACTCCGTTCGTCGTGCTTTACGACTTCGACAAGACCGAGCTTCGGGTCCACTTCATTTTTCACAAAAGTGCCAGCCTCAGGAAGCTCGATCCCAAATCTGTCGAGTGGTAAGAAAATTCAATCGCACAGAGCATAAACTCTGCCTATTTAGTGATCATGATTTATGATTTATGATTGACGTTGAAGCGCGAATCACCGATGTGGATGTCATCGCAAGCAACAGCAGGAGCTGAAATGAACCGAACCGCTGACGAAACAGCGTTGCTCATCAAGTTGCTACTTCTTCGGTCTGACCAAAAACGAGCCAGGATTAGCGAAAAAACCATTCGTTTACTTGGTCGGCGCAGGAGATTGAAGGTTGGTTTCGTGAATGACCTGATGAAAAAACTAGAAGATATCGATTTGATACTAATCGAACTAGCTTCAGGTGGGTATGGATTGGTAGCTTCAAGCGCTTTCGAGGGCGCACCTACAGTAACAGCAAAGAAGTACTTGCTGGATGATCTTGCTAGGATCAGGAAGGATCCATCCAAATCGTTCAATGAAATCCGGCGAGAAGTCGAAGGAGACGAGCCTATGGAAGATAGTGACGATTGACATGATCTATTTGCCGGATCGTTTCGCGACGATATGGCATAACCCATTGCCTTCCGCCCACATCTCCCCTATACACCACCTATAGCCGCCCGGCAGGGCATGCCGTGGCGGCTATTTATCGTTTGCAATCAACAAACGGTGCCTCCCCCTCGCTAGGCTCGCCTACGGGGGTGAAATCATGGCTTGCGCCATGTCACAGGGGCACTTGACCTAACCAACAGGAGCAACAAATGCCCAAGCAGAAGACCAAGAGCGGTGCCAAAAAGCGCTTCAAGATCACGGGTACCGGCAAAATCGTTGCGGCATCCCAGGGTAAACGTCACGGCATGATCAAGCGCACCGCGAAGTTCATTCGCCAGTCGCGCGCAGGCATGGTGCTCACCAAGGGTGATGCCGGCCTCGTCAAGAAGTACATGCCGTATTTCCGTTGATCCCTGAAGCCTCAAGTACCCGTTTTCTTAGGAGTTTACCCCCATGGCTCGCGTAAAACGCGGCGTAACTGCCCACGCCAAGCACAAAAAGATCCTCAAGGCCGCCAAAGGTTTCTACGGCCGCCGCAAAAATACCATCCGCATCGCCAAGCAGGCTGTCGAGAAATCGATGCAGTATGCGACGCGTGACCGTCGCCGCAAAAAGCGCACGTTCCGCGCTCTGTGGATCCAGCGTATCAACGCAGCATCACGTGAATTGGGCCTGACCTATGGCCGCCTGATCGAAGGCCTGACCAAAGCCAACGTTCAGATCGACCGCAAAGTCCTCGCCGACCTCGCCGTCAAAGACCCGAAGGGCTTCGCCGCCATCGTTGAAGTCGCGAAGAAGCACCAGACCGGCATTCCAGCGAAGCACGCTATCGCTGCCTAATTCGCAGTAGCACCGATTATTAAGCCCTCGCACAGTTGATCCTGTGCGAGGGCTTGTTTATTTGAAGGTCCAGCCTTCACGACTTCCATAAGTGGGTTCCCATGGCCAAGACCGATCTCGACGGCATCGAACAAGCCCTGCTGGGCGACATTGCGGGCGCAGCCGACGTCAGCTCGATTGAGCAAGTGCGGATCTCGGCTCTCGGCAAGAAGGGCCGGATGGCCGAGCTGATGGCGACGCTGGGCAGTCTGCCGAACGAGGAGAAGAAAGCTTTTGGCGCGGCCGTCAACGCCGTCAAAACGCGTGTCACTGAGGCGCTGGAAGCCCGCAAGGGCCTGCTCGACCGGGCCGCCACTACTGCCAAGCTGGCCTCCGAACGCGCCGACATCACGCTGCCGGTGCGCGCTGGTGCGCTGTCGGAAGGCCGTATCCACCCGGTCAGTCAGGTATTCGACGAGATCATCGAGATCTTCGCTGACATGGGCTTTTCGGTCGCCGAGGGGCCGGATATCGAGTCCGACGATCTGAACTTTACCAAGCTCAACATCCCGCCCGAGCACCCGTCGCGCCAGGACCATGACACGTTCTACCTGCGCCCCGGCACCGATGGCACGCGCAAGGTGCTGCGCACGCACACCAGCCCGGTGCAGATCCGCACGATGCTGGGCCAGAAGCCGCCGATCCGCATCATTGCGCCGGGCCGTGTCTACCGCAGCGACAGCGACCAGACGCATACGCCGATGTTCCACCAGATTGAAGGCCTCGTCATCGACAAGGCGACGCATCTTGGCCACCTGAAATGGACGCTGGAGGAATTCTGCAAGGCGTTCTTCGAGGTCGACGAAGTCAAGATGCGGTTCCGCGCCTCGCATTTCCCGTTCACCGAGCCGTCGATGGAAGTCGACATCGACGCCGGTGCCATCGGCAAGCCGGGCAAGTGGCTGGAAATTCTTGGTTCTGGCATGGTGCACCCGAACGTGCTGCGCAACTGCGGCCTCGATCCGGAAGTCTACCAGGGCTTCGCCTTCGGCATGGGCCTCGACCGCATCACCATGCTGAAATACGGCATCCCCGACCTCCGCGATATGTTCGCCGGCGACCTGCGCTGGATGCGCCACTACGGGTTTATGCCGCTCGACGTGCCGACCTTGGCAGGCGGAGTTTCGAGCTGAAGGAGAATTTGAGGCCGTAGGGCGGAATAGCCCTCTTGCGTATTCCGCCAGACACTTGCGCCGTCGGCGCATAATGATCTGTAAACAACTTTTCGCCGTCGCGCTTGGTCTCGGCGGAATACGCAATTGGGCTATTCCGCCCTACGATTGATCACAGCGAGGCGCGCCTACCATGCTGAACATCAAGCGCGTTGTTCTCTACAAACACGGCGTTGGCCATTTTGAGCGTGAGGGGCTTGTCAGCGGCAATGCCACAGTGCCGTTGCAGTTCAAGCAGCGTGAGGTCAGCGACGTACTGAAGTCGCTGACGGTGCTGGATCTGGACGGCGGGCTGATCTCGACGGTCAGCTACGATTCCACCACGCCGGTCGAGCAGCTGCTGGCCGAGATCGCCATCGCCATTCCCGACGAGGACAGCCTGACGTCGCTGCTGCCGCAGCTCAAGGGAGCGCGCGTCTCGATCAAGCCGACAACGGCAACGCCTGCAATCATTGGCACGCTGCTGGGCATCGACACGGTCGCCGAGGCGGCAGCTAATCCCGATGGAGCGCGGGCGCGCAAATTCCGCGTCTCGATCCTGACAGACGTGTCCGAAATCAGGTCGTTCGATCTGTTCGATGTCGAACTGCAGCTGCTCGACGAGGGGCTGAAGCGGGACCTGGATTTCTATCTGAAGACCCAGCTTGCCGCGAAAAAGAAAGACGCCCGCACGTTCACGCTGCTGGCCACCGGCACGGGCGAGCGGCGGTTGCGAGCCAGCTACGTGCTGGAAGCGCCGGTGTGGAAGGCGACCTACCGCCTACTGCTAGCCCCCGAAGGCGAGCAACCGATGATCCAAGGTTGGGCCGTCGTCGATAACACTTCGGACGAAGACTGGGAGGGCGTGGCGCTGACGTTGGTCGCAGGCCTGCCGGTGTCGTTTACGCACGACCTCTATACGCCGCGCCATGTCCGCCGCCCGGTCGTCGAAGTGCGCGAGAGCACAGGCGTGCTGCCGCCAATGGCCGAAGCGGTGCTTGATCAGTTGGGTGGCGCGGATGACCTGATTGGCGGTGTCGGCATCGATTACATGGCCGACTCGCCCGTTGCTGCTTCCGCAGCGATGCAACGCTCCTACTCGTCAGTTAGGAAACGGGTTGGGATGCAGAGCGGCCCCTCAAGTGTCGAGACGCAAACCCGGACCCGCACTGTCGGCGATCTCTTCGAATATAGCATCGACACGCCGGTGACGGTGCGCCGCAACCAGTCGGCGCTGGTGCCGATTGTGCTGAAGCCGTTCAAGGGCGAAACCGTGCTGCTGTACCAAAAGCACGCGCGGCCAGAAAATCCGATCCGCTGCGTTGAGTTCGAGAACACCACGGGCCTGACACTGGAAGGCGGGCCGGTGACGGTGCTCGATCAGGGCACCTATGTCGGCGAAGCCATGCTCGACACCATGAAGCCCACCGAAACCCGGCTGGTTGGCTATGCGGTCGAGCTGGCGGTTCGTGTTTCCGACAGCCACGAGCAGTTGAGCCAACGTGTGACGCGTGTCGTCGTGCAGGGCGGCACGCTGGTGGCGACCGCCAGCGTCGTTATGCAAACGGTCTATCTGTTCGCGTCGAAAGCCGACAAGAGCCAGCGCACCTATGTCGATCACCCGCGGCCCGGCAGTAACTGGCAGTTGGTGGAGCCTGCAGCCGCGCACGAGATCACCGAGAACTTCTGGCGGCTGAAACTTGATGTCGCCGCCAACCAGACGACCCGGCTGGTGGTGCGGATGGAGCAGTCGCAGCCGACACTCTATGGCCTGTTCGATGCCAACGACCAGCAACTCGAAGCCTGGGCATCAGACCGCTGGATCGATGCGGCCACGGCTGCAGCCCTGAAGGCAGCGTTCGCCATCCGCCGCCGCATTGCCGAGCTGGAGCAGCTGGTGCAACGCCTTAACGGCGAGCGTCAGCAGCTGCACGGCGAGCAGGCGCGCATCCGCGACAACCTCAAAGCGTTGAACGAGCGCCCCAGCGAAAAGGACCTGCGCGAACGCTACATCCGCACGCTGACCAGCCAAGAGGATCGGCTGGAAGCCATCGAACGTGACGCCGCCAAGGCCATCGCCGACCAAATGGCGGCGCGGCAAGAGCTGACCGCCAAGCTGATGGCCATCGCCTACACCGGCGCGGTTTCGTGATGCGTGTTGGCCGATCACCAGCCCTGTCGTCGGGCCAATCCGACGACTCCTGCGGCTCGTGCGCGACGCTCGGGGGCAGGGCAACAGCACATAACGTCGAGTCTTGCTCCGCACTCCCGGTTTTCGCCTCCTCCCCCTTGAGGGGGGAGGACAACGATGGCATTGCGCAGCGATGCCATCGTGAGGTGGGGGTGATCTCTGAGCGGCTGGACAAGGGGCCCGAGGTCACCCCCACCTTGCACGGCAAAATCGATTTTTGCGACGTACAAAAATCGATCCGTACGGTCCTCCCCCCTCAAGGGGGAGGAGGAGCAAAATCGCGACTATGTGCTTGCGGTGAGATCATATGCGATAGCCCTGCCCTCAAGGGTGAGGGGCAGCAACGAGTCCACCGAGAGGCGACACCATGTCGGTCTCGCTGATCCTGGCGCTGGGGCTCACCGCCGCATTGCTGACAGCGTCCGGGTTCATCCTGTTCTTCCATCAGGAGCGGCACGAGAGCATCGACCAGTGGGTTGACTTCTCGTTCTCGGGCGACACCTTGCGCCGTGCCCTGCTGTATTACCGCTTCATGGGCGTATCCATGATCGTGTTCTACGTGCTGTTCACGATCAGCCTGCTGCTGCTGCAAGCCGAGGGCTACGGCCTGTTTGCTGACGAACAAAAGCTACCCACCACCGCCGGGCCGATTGCCACCTCGTTGTTCACCATCGATCTGATGCTGCGCGGCGCGCTGTTCGATTTCATGCAGCACTTCGATCTGCGCGTCACCCACCTGTACATGAACCGCCGGTCAACCTGGTTCGTCTGGTACTGCTTCGCCTTCCGCATGTTCTACGGCTTCACCTTGGTCCGCATCCTGTTCTCGTTCGCCTGGGTCTGGACCAAAATCCGCGTCGCCCGCCAACGCCAACGCGAAGC
>JAYSVA010000040.1:0-10829 GCA_043718785.1 Hyphomicrobiaceae bacterium | reverse complement strand
GTGATGTGGGCGAGCGGCGACAGCGGGCCGAGCACGCCAGCATTGCCAACGACGATGTCGAGGTGCCCCCAGCGTTGGAACAGGGTGGGGCCGAGGCTATCGACCTGATCGGGCTTTTTCAGGTCAACCTTGACGATGGTGGCGGCACCGCCGACTTCGCGAATTTCATCGTCGACGGCTTCAAGCGCTGCCACCGACCGCGCCAGCAGAATGACGTGCGCGCCCTCCCGTGCATAAGCCAGCGCGACCGCCCGGCCAATGCCACGTGATGCACCTGTGACGAGGGCGAGGCGACCACTCAGGCGGCCAGTCTTTTGTGGGTTTGCGGTCATGACAGGCTCGTTACACTGCGATGGATCAAAACATCGGTGAGGCCTAGCGCTGGCTCTGGGCGTTGGCAAGACCAACCACTGGGGCGCAATGCAGCTTGACGCCCTGCCTGGCCCCGACTTGACCGGCGATTGCGAATGCCGGAACGTAGACATGAGCGCTGTCATGCGTCAGCCGTCGGAGATTACTAAGTGCAGAACCTCAAAGTTGCCATTGCCGGGTTGGGTGCAATAGGCCTGAAAGTCGCCCACACCATCGATGCGGGCGGGATCGCCGGGATGACGCTAGTGGCGGTGGCGGCGCGTGATGCCGACAAGGCGCGGCGCAACCTCAGCGGCTTCCGTAATCCGCCGCCAATGCTGGCGCTTGGCGAGCTGGCCCAAGTGGCAGATGTGGTGGTCGAATGCTTGCCCTCGGCGGTGTTTGCTGAAGTCGCCGGGCCAGCCGTGGAAGCGGGGCGGATCTTCATGCCGCTGTCGGTTGGCACGTTGCTCAATCACATGCACCTGATCGAGCGCGCGAAAGCGACGGGTGCCCGCATCATCGTGCCGACCGGGGCGCTGGTTGGGCTTGATGCGGTGCGGGCGGTGGCTGAGGGGGTCATCGAATCCGTGCAGATCACCACCCGCAAACCGCCAGCCGGGTTGGCGGGAGCGCCGCTGTTGGTTGCCAAGGGGCTGTCGGTAGATAATCTGGCCGCGCCGCTCCTCGTGTTCGAGGGCAGTGCCCGCGAGGCGATTGCGGGCTTTCCGGCTAACGTCAATGTCGCCGTGGCACTGGCGCTGGCAGGTATCGGTCCGGACCGCACCCGCGTGGCGATCTGGGCCGATCCGAGCGTCACTCGCAACACGCATACCATCGAGGTGGTGTCCGACACCTCGAATTTCACCATGACAATAGCCGGGTTGCCGTCGCTGGAGACCCCGGCGACCGGGCGGGTGGTGCCGCTCAGTGTGATCGCGGCGTTGCGGCGGCTGACCTCGCCGCTGGTGATCGGGACTTAAGGCTCTCAATTCGGGGGTACTCATCGCTTTCACGCGATGAATACCCCTGCCAATCAGGCCTTCTTCGCCGGTACAGGCACGATGGTCATCGGCTGGGCGAAGTAGCGGTAGCTGTCCGCACCTTGTTTGGCGAGATAGCCATAGCCCGGCCATGGGAAGTGGAAGGCCAGCATCGGGATGCGGTCCTTCGTCAGCATGTCGAACACCTTCAGGCGGGTGGTGACGGCCGCTTTCGGATCGCTGTCGTAGGCGAATTCAGTGCGCGGCTTTTCGGTTAGCAGGATCTGATGGTGGGTCGTATCGCCGGTGAAGGCCATGGTCTTTCCGGCGGACTGGATCAGATAAATCGTGTGGCCAACCGTGTGGCCCGGCGCGCTCATGGCGGTAACGCCGGGGATCACTTCTTTGCCGTCGGTGACAAACTTGGTGCGGCCCTTGTAGGGCAATAGGTTGAGGCGGGCATGCTTGACAAATGCGCCAAGCGCCTTGTCTTCAACCTTCTTTTCATCCGTCCAGAAATCGAAATCCGCCTGTGATATGTGGATGGTGGCATTCGGGAACAACCGCTTGCCTTTGGCATCCGCAAGGCCGCCAATGTGGTCGATATGGGCGTGGGTGCAGATGATGTCATCGATGTCGCCAGGGCTGATGCCCGCTTCGCGCAGTGATTTGAGCATGCGGCCCGTGGTGGCACCGAACATTTTGCTGGAGCCCATGCCGCTGTCGAACATGGCTAGGCGTTTGCCGGTGTTTAAGACCAGAATGTTCTGCTCCAACACGATATTGTCGGTTGGCAGAAAGTTGTCACTCAGCGCTTTGACTAGTTCGGCTTCCGCAACACCCTTCATGGAGTCTGTCGGCTTGCCAAGCGGCAGCGGACCGTCGGACACCACGGTTGCCTGGAACTCGCCAAGCGGGAAGCGGTAGTAGTAGGCGACTTGAGATTTTGCCATTGGCGCGCGAGCGTGCGCTTCACTGGAAACAAGCCCGGCAGTCCCTGCGGTGCCGAGTGTGGCCCCCAGTGCAGCGAAACCTGTCAGGGCGGTACGGCGATTGATTTGATCGGTCATCAGGCGCTCCTCAAGTTGGTTTGGGCCAGCGATTGGCTTGAGGAGCCTAGCAAGTCTCTATTCGGATTTCGAGCCTTTACTGAATAAACTGCAGAAGTAAGGCGTTGCTCCGCGCATGGCTGCATTGAGAATTGCGCAGCAACGCCGGACGCGCAGACTATTAGGCAATGGCCCGTAATTGCAGCAGCGTTTCGTCTGTCGTTTCCGTCAGCAGCTTGAATTGATGCGACACAACTTCGATGGACGGCGCATCGAGTTCGATGCTGCGAGCCACAGCCGCCAGGCGTGCAGCACCGAGATTGGCAGCCATTCCCTTCATGCGATGGGCGATCCGTCTTGCCTCTGTCAAATCGCCAGCGGCAATGGCCGCCTTGATCTCGTTGAGTGACTTAACGCTCTCGTCGGGTACGCATTCTAGCGTGGCGCTGACGTCGGCCTGATTCATGCCGCTGCTCCAAGCAGCGATCACTGACTTGTCAAACACGGGTAGTTTGTTGAATGGGTCATCGTTGACGGCGTCGCTACGGCGTCGGCTCACCCGGCGGCGATCTGCGTCAGTGCTGTGGATCGGCAATACCCCGGAGACGCCTGAAGTGACCCGCTCAATGGCTGAGAACAGCAGTCTGGAATTGATCGGTTTCGAGACGTAGTCATTCATGCCATTGGCCAGATATTCTTCGCGCTGGCCCGACATGGCGTTGGCTGTCAATGCGATAATCTTGACGTTGTTTTCGGGGCCCGCTGATGAGCGGATCTGGCTGGTCGCTGTGATCCCGTCCATCTCGGGCATCTGCACATCCATCAGCACTAGATCGTATTCGGCTTTTCGAACGGCGTCGACGGCCTCCACGCCATTGACCACCGTGTCAACGACATGGCCGTGTTTGGCGAGCAGCATTTCGGCGATCATGCGATTGACGCGATTGTCGTCAGCGACGAGAATCCGCAAACGACGTGAAGGTATGGCAATGTCGGTCTCTCCATCCAGGGCTGCAGGCTGCTGGCCTGCGGTCATCGGCACCTCGAACCAGAACGTGCAGCCTTCGCCGACATCGGTAATGACGCCAATTTCGCCGCCCATCAATTGAACGATCTGTTTGCAGATTGCGAGGCCGAGGCCGGTGCCGCCAAACTTTCTGGTTGTCGAACTGTCGCTTTGAGTGAACCGCGTAAATAACCGATCGACGGCATCCGCTGGGATGCCAATGCCGGTGTCGAATATCTCAAAGCGTGCGAAGGTCTGACCGCTGTCAGTGATTTTGTGCTTGCAAGCGACGCTGACGCCGCCGTGCTCGGTGAACTTAATCGCATTGCCGACAAGATTGCTCAATACCTGGCGAAGTCGAGCCTGATCGCCAGCGAGCCACAACGGCACGTCCGACGCGATAGAGATATCAATGCTCAGGCCTTTCGACTTGGCACGTGGCTGGAATAGCGAAACAATGTCATCGACCACTTGCTCGGGGCTAAAATTCACAATGTCGAGATCAACTTTGGCGGCTTCCAGTTTCGAATAATCGAGGATGTCGTTGAGTATAACGAGCAGACTTTCCGCCGAACTCCGGGCCGTAGCGGCAAGATTCTTCTGGCCATTGGACAAAGGGCTGTCGAGCAACAGTTCAAGAGTTCCGAGAACACCATTCATTGGTGTGCGAATTTCATGGCTCATAGTCGCCAGGAATTCCGATTTCGCATTGGTCGCCGCTTCCAGCGCGTGGTTTGTTGAACGCAACTCATGTTCAACCCGCATGCGGTCTCGCCCTTCAAGCACGACAGCGGCAAGGCTCGCGACGGCTGCGGCAAACACCTGCTGATCGGGACTCCAGTTGATTTGCTCGCCGACGTGCGTGATGCAGATGACGCCCTCGACTTGGCCATCGCGGACGATGGGTACGTCCAGCATTGATGAAATGCCTTGGGGCAATAGATAGGAATCGCGGAATTCTTGAGTTCGCGGATCAACCAAGGCGTCGTCAGCCGCGATAAAGGTCTCGCGCTCCAGGGCTGCGAAGTACGTTGGACAGTCGGATTTTTGGAGTAACTGTTCGGAGGAATGTTGGCTGGCGCTTAACTCGAACATATCTACACAGCGAATGGCGCGGCGATCTGGGGTGAATAGCCATGTGCTGGCCTTGGCAACTTCGAGTGTCGTCGCAGTCATCTCCATCAGGGCCTGGATTGCGCGCTCCCAGCCGAGACGGGTCAGCTTATCATTGCGAATAAAATCACTGAGACCAGATTGCTGCTGCGTGAGCCGCATCTGTTTCTCGATCAGCTCTTGTTCGATGCGTTTGCGCTCTTCGATTTCGGCTGAGACTTGATTGCTGGTGCGGCGTGCCAATTTAACGGCAGCATCGGCGGCGGCCGTGCGTTCTTTGACGCGTTGCTCGAGGCTCTCGTTGAAAGACGAGAGATTGTTGAACTGGTGATCAAGCGAAGAGCCGGTGCGCCGTGCTGCGAAATACATAGCGGCAAAGAGCAGTGCAAAGATTGGCAGCAAAATCAGAGCAAATTGCGTCTTTTCCTTCCGCATTGAGATGACGGCTGCGGTGACGTCGGTGTAAATTTCAAAGACCGCTAAGACCTGCCCGTTTCCGGTAGTGATTGGCACGTAGGTTTCAACCAGATCCACGTCGGTGCGTAGACCAGAGAACGCCGAGAACGTATCGCGGTAGCTCAACTTGCTGAGGGGGAGGCCGTAACTGATGGTCGTCCTGAAGTTATTGTCGGCGCTCTTGTCTTCGCCAATCTGGCGTTGCTCTGAGGAATAGATCGTCACGCCATTGGGGTGGTAGATTTTGATTTTTAGAATGGGCAGGCTGTTGGTGATCCGGCGTAGTTCGCGGTCTAGGTGTTCGGTCTCAGGATTTGCCCGGAGACTAGTGCCATTGAAGTTGACGAGCTTGTCCTGATACGCTGAATAGGTCGGCCACAACGTATTTATCATGGTGCGACCGAGCAAGACATTGTTGGCTTCTTGCGTTCCAATGAGGCGCTGTAGTGCGCTCCTGGAGTGTGTACCCATTGCGGCTATCGAAATAATGGCAAGCACCAACAGTAAGATGCATGCGACGATGACGTTGCGGCGTTTGCTGAACATGAGGAGTGCTCGATTATTGCGTCTTGGATGGTGATTTTTGTCATGCGTCACAGCTGCGCCGCAGCGCATGATGGTAGCTGGTGGTTACGCGGCGGCCAGTGCCCGGTCCGCCACCAGATCTGGCTCTGCTCCTGTGATCGGGAACCAAGCCGTCATCGATGCACCTTTGCCGAGTTCACTTTCGATCCGCAGGCCGCCTCCGTGCTGTTCGAGAATGTTCTCGACTGCAGGTAAGCCAAGGCCAATACCGAATGATTTTGTTGTGAATAACGGTTCGCGGATTCTTGCCAGGTTCTCAGCCGATATTCCGGGGCCGTTATCGACAACGCTGATTTCAAGGTTGCCGTTATGGATGCGGGACGACACTGTAATCGTCGGCTTGTAGTTGAGCGGCTCAGTTGTCTCGCTGCCTTTACCGACCATCGCTTCTGCCGCGTTCGACAGCAGGTTGATCAACACGCGGCGCAAACGGCTAGTGTCAAATTGGATTGGTTCTGCTCCAGCCTGGAGATTGCGCACAATCGCCACGCTGGACGGCTGTGACCGGGCTTCCTCGTCGATCAGCGAATTGATCCACTCGTCGGCAGATTGCGCTGTCAACGTCAGAGTCTTGATGCGGGTGAAGTCCAGCAGTTCGGTGATAATGTTATCGCAACGCTGGATGCCATTGCGGATCCGCTGCATTGGCGGCTCGATGCCGAGATTTTTGTCTTTGGTCTTGCGTTCCACGAGATATGCCGCAGTTTTGATTGCCCCTAGTGGGTTCCGAATTTCATGTGCGACGGTTGCCGTTAATTGACCGAGTTGCGCCAGTCGGCCCTTGCGCAAATTATCGTCCTGCGCGCGTTGGAGTTTGACGATGGTGTCGTTCAGGTCCTTGTTGAGTGATGTAATGCTCTCATTAGCAAGATTGAGACGCATCGTTTCAGACGCTCGCTCTTTCGTGCGCCGTTCACGGGCTAAATCGTTATTGCGGCGGTTCTCAACAGCTTCAGTTTCCAGTCTTTGCTTTGCAAGCGAGCCGAGGCGGAGCGTTTCAATGGCCTTCCCCATGACACCGATTTCATCGCGACGGCCTGTAAACGGAGCCGGGCGGTGGAAGTTGCCAGCGGATAGTTCCTGCAGATAGTTCGTTGTGTTTAAAACCGGTGCAATGACGAGGTGCCGTAGGGTTTGAATTGCTCCGCCGATGATGAAAAATAAAAGTAGGATTGCCGCGATCATCAAATTGCGGAAGCCGTTGCCGCGGATCTGAGCCGACAACTCGACCTTTCCGATGTGGGTGTTGGTTGCGGTAACAAGCTTGTCGATCACTAGTCGATGTTGTGCAAAGTGCGAACGCAGCTCCTGAGCGGAAAGCTCCACTTGGGCGAGATCACGACGCGCCAGGGCTGGCAGGAATACGCTTTCGGCTTCATGCCAAAACTCGACGACAGCGGCGTCCGAGGTTTCGGTGATGGCAACCTTTAGGTCCTTCGGGATATCATTGGACTTGCGCCAGTGCTCGCGCCGCTCTTGATAGGTTCGCTTGAGCGCAGCCAGGCGTTGCCTGTGGTAATCAATAATATCGGGCCGGTCGCGGGCCTGGTCGATAACTAGATACGCTTCAATGATGAACGACGGTGGTGGTAAAATATCAGCGATGAGTTCTTTGCCGCTTATAATGCGATTATAACTAGTGCTGCCGATTCTTAGCTGTTCGAACGCATATGTCCCAATGACACTGACAGCGACCAGTGCGGCGGTTACAGCGGCACCAAAGCCGACTATGCCGCGAGAAATTGTAAAGCGTTCGATAATTGACGCCAGAATGCAAGCGATCATCACCAGCATATTAATGGCGGCGACGAGTAATACAAGCGATAGCCGGTCAAATGGTGCGAATGGCTCGGTCAGGGTTGGGTGTAAAGTGAAGGTTGCCGCGCCCACCCCGATGAAGTGCATCGCAAATATGGCCAGAACCAGTAACGCCGGAGCGACAATGTTGTAGTGTTTGCCGCGCCGGTGGAATGTTGCGACCGCCGCACAGGCCAACCCGCTTCCACTGATCACGGCAGCGAATGTCGTACCGTAGTTCCAGCTTATGCTTCCGCCGATGATAAGTGATTTCATGCCGGTGAAGTGCATGACTGAAACACCCAGACCAATCACAGCGCCACCAACCACGATGTGGGTAGAGCTACGGCGGGACATAATAAAGAAACCGACGGTTGTACTAGTGACGGCAGTGAGCAAAGACACGACAGTGAGTGTAAGATCGAAATTGACGGACAGGCCAGGATCGAATGCCAGCAGGCTTATAAAATGTGTCGTCCAAATGCCTACTGCCGAGGTAATTCCAGTCAATATCAACAGCGTGCGACGTGGCTTGTCCGTGTTCGATAATGCCGATTGATACAGCCAGAAGGCGGTGATCAAAGCGACCACGCAGATCAATGCGGCGAGGGCCACAAGGCGATAGTCGTGCTGTTCGGTGAGGCACGCAAGAACGCGGTACATGCGGAGGTTCCCTGTTTGCAGAGCCATAATTATACCGCTCTATGGTTTGCAAACGGCTAACGCGAAAACCACTTTTTATTTGCATATTTTTAACCAATCAAAGTCATCTTTGTTACCAGTGCTGGTGGGTAAGCGATATCGACGAGTGCAGCCGCTGTCGATTGATGAGGGTTTGGACCAATGAACATACTTGTTCTCGATGATCACGTAGATGTCGCGGCCAGCATTGGCGAAATTTTGGAGCTGGATGGCCATCTTGTGACGTTGGTCCACAATGGCGCAAGTGCCATCGCTGCATTCACGAGCAAGTCTTATGATCTTGGCCTGTTCGATGTGAAGATGCCTGGCATGAACGGTGTTGATAGCTTTATCGAAATTCGTAAAATTCGCCCTGACGCCAATGTAGTCATGATGTCGGGTTTTGCCGATGATGGCGTGATTGAGAAGGCTCTGAAGAATGGCGCTCGCGGATTGCTGCGCAAACCGTTTGAAGTCGAAGATCTGATGGCGAAGTTGCAGGAAGTTGGCGTCAACTAACGATTATTTTTTATCGGCGATTATCACTGGATATTTTATCGTAACGCGTGAGGTTTCTATCATGTGGTCACTGTTCAATGTTTCGCGGTTTACGAAGCAGCTAGAGGAAGTTGCGACCTCGCAGGATTTTTCGCGGCGGCTTGACACAAATGCTAGCGGACAGCTTGGGGAGATAGCGCGTCATTTGAACGCCATTCTGGCCGAGGCCGAGCAACGCGACCGGGAACTGCGGCAGAAGCTGGAAGAGCTGACGGACGCGCGCGATGACGCGCAAACGGCGAACCAGTTGATGCGCCGTCTAAAGAATGAGCTCAAGAACCGCTCAGCGGAACGTGATGCGGCGCTTGGGCGCGCGGAAGCCGCCAATCAGGCAAAGTCGCAGTTTTTGGCGAATATGAGCCACGAAATCCGGACGCCGTTGCACGGTATTCTCGGGATCGCCGATGTCCTGTCGCGTACGAACCTTGAAGGGCGCCAACAAAAGTTGGTGCAGACTATGGTTCGCAGCGGCAAAGGTTTGCTGACGATCATCAATGATGTGCTCGATTTCTCGAAGATTGAGTCGGGCCGGTTTGATCTGGTGACGGGGCCATTCAGTCTCCGTGCTGTTTCGGGTGATCTCGTCAACCTGATGATGCCGCGTTTTGAAAGTAAGGGCATCGAACTGGTTGTTCGGATCGACGATAAGTTGCCAGGCCTGCTAAATGGAGATGCAGGGCGGATCAAGCAGGTGCTGACAAATCTGCTGGAAAACGGCTTGAAGTTCACCAAGCAGGGCTATGTGCTGCTGGAAGTGAGTGGCGCGACGTTGGGTGATACGGTTGATTTGACCATGATCGTCCAAGACACCGGCATTGGCATCGCGCCAGCCCAGCTAGGCACTGTGTTTGAAACGTTTAATCAGGGCGACAATTCCTCGACCCGGCCGCACGAGGGTACGGGGCTCGGGCTGGCGATCAGCCGCATGCTGATCACCAAAATGGGTGGTCGGATTGCGCTCGCCAGTTCGCAGGGGCAAGGCACGACGGTCACAATCACGTTGCCGCTGCCGATCCATAAGGCTGCTCACGGTGAGGCCAACCTGTTGCCACCATCACGGGTTGATGCGCTGGCATTACCAAAGTCGGCCTCGTCAGGTAGCGAAGCTGCCGCGCCGGATGGCAACATTGTGTCGTTGACCGGCGCCCGATTTCGGCGGGCTAGTATTTTGCTGGTTGAAGACAACGCCGTAAATCAGGAAGTGGCGACGGAGTACCTACACGCGATGGGTTGCCAAGTGACGATTGCCGGTGATGGCCATGACGGACTGGCACAGTTTAAGACTGGCGACTTCGACATGGTTCTGATGGACGGTTTGATGCCAGTGATGGACGGCCTGCAGGCAACCCGGCAGATCCGTGACGTTGAGCGAGCCAGCACAGGTAAGCGCATTCCAGTCATCGCGCTGACCGCCAATGCGTTTCCCAAGGATCGCGAAAATTACTTGGCGGCTGGCATGGATGACGTACTGAGTAAGCCATTCAGCTATGAAGAACTCGCTGCTGTCGTAAAGAAATGGCTGCCGTTTCAGCAAGACGTATCGAAGTCGGTGGCCATAAACTGAGGCAGTGGCCTATTTGACCACTTCGCCATCATAGACGCCCCAGAGCTTTTTCTGCTCAATGTAGCCTTTGTACTCGCCGACGCTGATCTGGCACCAGCGCTTGTCGCATACCCGCACGCTGGCGATCACGCCGGCTTCAACTTTAACGACGGCGGGTGAGCTGTCGGTGTTGGATTGGCGCAGATCGGTTTCCGGTGGTGCAACGCCGGGCTTAGCATCCCACGGCAGCACCAAGGCGGTACGGCGGCCAGACAGCATGATTTGAAGCACCCAGCCGGTTGTGCCTTCGGCATCGCGGATTTGCCGCCATCCCTCAGCTTCGCGAATGACTTCGACCGGTAGTCCGGCGCGTCGGAATATCCACGAGGTCGGATAGTCTGTGCTGGGGCCCGCCCGCAAGTTGACGCGATCAGCCTTTAAGCTAACGAAACGGGGCACAGGCAAGCCACTCGGTCCGTTCGCTGTTTCGGCGAAGGCGGGGCAGAGCGCTGTGTCGGCTGAAAGTGCAGCAGACATGGCGAGGCCACCGCAGACGAGGCGCCGCAGGCATCTAATCCGCCGCGTGATCAAGGAGTTTGTTCCTTTAGTCATAGGCCGACGTCATCACGATTTGGAGCCAACGATCAAGGGTTTAGACCGGGCGTGCACAATTTTCCACAAGACGCAGCTGCAACTCGGTTCGCCGA
>JAYSVA010000390.1:0-2972 GCA_043718785.1 Hyphomicrobiaceae bacterium | reverse complement strand
GGATGAACATGGCGCCGGACGGCACGGCGACGCTGGTCAAGTTCCGCGAGCAGCTGATCAAGCAGCTGCCGGATCATCCCGAATTGCAGGGCGTCGATGCGGATCTGCGGCATCTATTCGCCTCGTGGTTCAATCGGGGGTTCCTGACACTGGAGCGGATTTCCTGGCACACACCAGCGGCAGTGCTGGAGAAGCTGATCGCCTACGAAGCGGTGCACGCCATTGACGGCTGGGATGACCTGCGCCGCCGCTTGGCATCTGATCGCCGCTGCTTTGCCTTCTTCCATCCGGCGCTGCCCGATGAGCCGCTGATCTTCGTTGAAGTGGCGCTAGTCAATACGCTGTCTGATCGCATCGAGCCAATCATTCGCGCGCCAATTCCGTCAGCTGATGCCAGCACACCAAGTGCTGACATGGCGATCTTCTATTCGATCTCGAACTGCCAGCCGGGTTTGCGCGGCGTCTCATTCGGTAACTTCCTGATCAAGCAGGTGGCGACCGATCTGGCCCGCGAACTGCCGAGCTTGAAGACGTTCTCGACGCTGTCGCCGATGCCGCGTTTCCGCCATTGGCTGGAAAAGCCAACGACGGATCTGGCCAAGCATCTACCGAAGTCGCTCGCCGATGCCATCATTGCCGAAACCGGCGCACCATCGCTCAGCGTTGGCCTGCGGAATTTAGCAGCCGCTGCCGAAGCCGAAGGTTATGTCCGGTCCAGCCTGCTCAAGGACGCGCTGACACGTCTCGCCGCCCGCTATCTGTCGGGCACTGACGACAAGCACGGGCCGACCGATCCGGTGGCGCGCTTCCACCTCGGCAACGGCGCCCGCATCGAGCAGGTCAACTGGATGGCGGATCTGTCAAAGAAAGGCGTGCGCGAGAGCCATGGCCTGATGGTCAACTATCTCTATGATCTGGGCTCGGTCGAGAAGAACCACGAAGCCTTCGCCAACCATAAGCCGGTTGCCACATCGAAGACCGTGGCCGCCCTGATCGACCTGTCCGGCGCCAAAATCAAAAGCCGCGTCGACGCCGCCGTCGATGCCGCCCTCGACCTGACGCGCGGTCGGCTGACGCGGAAGTGACAAGAGCTCAGCGCCGGCGCTGAGTTGAGCGCCGGAGCGGCGCTACCTTACTTCCCCTTGAACACGGGTTTGCGCTTTTCCATGAACGACTTGGTGGCTTCTTTGTAGTCTTCGCTGTCGAAACAGGCTTTCGACATGGCGGTGAGTTTGGCGAAGTCACGCTTCGATTCAGGCTTGCTGATTTCACGCGCGGTGGCCTTGGCCAGCGCGATGGTCAGTGGCGCGTTGCCCGCGATCATCGTGCAGACATCTGCGACGGCTTGATCGAGGTCCGCATCAGCCTTGACGCCATTGACCAAGCCCATGGCGTAGGCCTCCGTGGCATTGAACTGGCGGGCTGTATAGATCATCTCCAACGTGCGCGACAAGCCAATGATTTCGCTAGCGCGGCGGATCGGATCGAAGCCATAGCCGAGCGCGCGCTGGGCGGCGGGAATGCCAAACTTGGCGGCGTCGTTGCAGAACCGCAGGTCGCAGCAGGCGGCCACGTTCATGCCACCGCCGATGCAATAGCCGCGGATCTTGGCGATAGTCGGTTTGCCGAAATTGTACAGCGCTTCGTAGACTGCGCCCGACGCCGCGTTGTATTTGGCGGCGGCATCTTCGCTGGAGCGTTCGCTCTCAAACTTCGAGATGTCCGCACCCGACACGAACGCTTTGCCGCCGTTGCCGGTGACAACGAGGGAGCGGATTTCCGGGTCTTTGGCGAACCCTTCAATGACCTTGAGCGCGGTCTGCCACATCTCCAGCGACACCGCGTTGTGGCGGGCTGGGTTGTTGAAAATCACGTGGCCCACTGAGCCTTCGCGGCGGCCAAACAGCTTGTCTTCGGTTGCAATGTCGTCGGCCATTGGTGGCTCCCTTGGTGGACTGTGTTGTTCGGATCGTTAGTTTGACATCTCATCCGTTAACGCGTTGCTTAGCCTAACTTCGACATATCCGCGAGATGCACAGTTGCAGCCCACGTCTGCATCAACTTGCACGGCATTGGCGTGGATGAGGTCTTGCGCATATGCCGTCGGTAGGTCGGGTAGAGCCCTCTTGCGAGACCCGACAAAGCTTGCTCAGGGCCAACGTAGTCACCGCCCGCCGATGTCGGGTCTCGCGAAGACGCTCTACCCGATCCTCACGTCCATCAGATTTTTCAGAACTCGCAAGTTCGTTTCTGACATTGCACCCCGCGCGCAGGAGCCAACAATCTGCTAAGTAACGGCGACTCACGCTAGACCGAACGGAACGCGCTCCCATGGCACAGCTCGCAAGCCGCACCAGTGATGACACCGCAAACACCCAACTGCCGGGCCGTGAGGAGATCGCGTCGTATCATCTGCAGGATGAAACGCGGTTGGTCGGCGGCCTGATCGAGCGCGCGGTCTATAGTGAGGATGAGCGCCGCCGCACAGCAGATGTCGCCCGCAAGTTCGTCGTCGCCGCCCGCGAAGGTCGCCACAAGTACTCCGGCATCGACGCGTTCATGCAGGAATATGGCCTGACTTCGGAGGAAGGCGTCATTCTGATGTGCTTAGCGGAAGCGCTGCTGCGCATCCCCGACAAGGAAACCGCCGACGCGCTGATCGCCGAGAAGATCGGGTCCGGGCAATGGGGCAGCCATCGCGGCGCGTCCGACAGCCTGTTCGTCAATGCCTCGACCTGGGGCCTGATGCTGACCGGGCAGATCGTCAAGCTCAAGGACACCAAAGGCGGGGCGGTTTCGAATGTCTTGAAGCGCATGGTGCTGCGCTCCGGCGAGCCGGTCATCCGGCAAGCGCTGCGCCAAGCCATGAAGGTGATGGGCGACCAGTTCGTGCTCGGCACCACCATCAAGGAGGCGCTGTCTCGCGCCCGCCCGCTGGAAGCCAAGGGCTATCGCTTCTCCTACGACATGCT
>JAYSVA010000389.1:0-16649 GCA_043718785.1 Hyphomicrobiaceae bacterium | reverse complement strand
ATCAACCCGCCCCCTGCCGCTGCATCTGCCCGCTGAGCCGCCCGTACACCCGCCGGGCGTTGCCTTCGCAGATCTTGGCTCTGTCCGCCGCGCTCAAGCCCGGTGCTGCTGCAACATACCGCCCGGTATCGTCGTAGTTGTGCCCGGTCTCGGGATCGATGCCGCGCACGGCGCCCAGCATTTCGGTCGCGAACAGGATGTTATCCACAGGTATCACTTGGGTCAGCAGGTTGAGGCCGGGCTGGTGGTAGACGCAGGTGTCGAAGAACACGTTCCGCAGCAGGTGCTCGGTGAGCAGCGGCTTGCCCATTTCCTGTGCCAGGCCCCGGAAGCGGCCCCAGTGATACGGCACCGCGCCGCCACCATGCGGGATGATGAATTTTAACGCGGGAAAGTCGCGGAACAGGTTCGATTGCAACACCTGCATGAAGGCGGTGGTGTCGGCGTTGAGATAGTGCGCGCCGGTGGCGTGGAAGCAGTCGTTGCACGAGGCGGAGACGTGGATCATCGCGGGGACGTCGAGCTCCACCAGCGCCTCATATACTGGGTACCAGGACTTGTCGGTCAATGGTCGCCCCGTCCACATGCCACCGGATGGGTCGGGATTGAGGTTGCAGCCGACGAAGCCCAGTTGCTCCACCGTGCGGCGCAATTCCGGGATCGAGTGCTTCGGTTCAACGCCGGGCGATTGCGGCAGCTGGGCGACGCCAATGAAGTTGGTCGGGAACAGCTGGCAGACCCGGTGGATCAGGTCGTTACAATGAGTTGTCCACCGTTCGCTGTCGGCGCGGCCGCCGATATGATGCGCCATCGCTGAAGCACGCGGCGAAAAGATCGTCAGATCAATGCCGCGCTGCTGCTGCACCGGCAGCTGTCCACCGGTGATGCTGGCCCGGATGTCATCATCGCTGATCGCCGGATAGGCCGGTGCCGCGCCGCCGCCAGGGATCGCCGCAATCTGTGCCTGCCGCCAAGCGTCATGGCCTTTCGGGGCGGTGGTGTAGTGGCCATGGCAATCGATAATCATTGGTCATTTTCCCAAGGTTTTGGCGCTTACCTTGGAGCGATATGGGCATTCAGGCAACACTTGTGGTGCAGGGAATCCAGCCTCGACTTGCCCCCAGGATCAGAATCACGGCATCACCAACTCAAGTGGTGGTGTTTGTACACCTCAAATGCTGGGAGCGCCTGACATGGATACGATGACGTCGACTGCCCGCGTGGCAACTGAAATGAGCACGTCAAGTTCGAGGGATGCCGTGAAGGCGGAAATCGAGCTGATTGCCGACGCAACCCGTACGGCTTGCCTGGCAACGCGCGTGCGTCAGTTGTCGCGCATTATTACCCGCGTTTATGACGACGCGATGCGCCCGCTGGGGATCACCGCCAGCCAGTTCACGCTGCTAACGCAGCTGGCGAACCAGGATTCGATTACGGCTGTCGAAATCGGCTTCACGCTCGACATCGAGAAGTCAACGCTGTCGCGCAACTTAAAGCGTTTGTTGGCGCTTGGTCTGCTGGTTATGGATCCACCGGCTGGTCGTCGTGGTCGTGGTTTGCATCTGACGCCGAAGGGCCAGGAAGTGATCAAGCAGGCCTATCCGGTCTGGCAGGACGCGCAGCGTAAGGCCGCGTCGGTGATGGGCAACGATAGCCGCGCCACGCTGGATGCGCTGTTGAACCAGGCTGAAAAGCTGGCTGTTGTCTAAATCCGGGGTTTTAGCGGACAAGTTCGCCTAAACGCTCTAAAACATCATGGTGCAGGTTCCCAAGTTGACGGGGGCTGCACCATTTTGCGTTGGAGCCGCCGATGTTTGACTCAGCCCTGATTGAAGACGCCACCCGGCTGCTGGCCGAGCTGCGCGCGCGCGGCCTGATGATTGCAACGGCGGAAAGCTGCACCGGCGGATTGATCGCGGGTTTACTCACCGAAATTCCCGGCTCGTCCGATGTCGTTGATTGCGGGTTCGTCACGTATTCGAACGAGGCGAAGCAGGCGCTTGTGGGCGTGTCCGCCGACCTGTTGCGCCGCCACGGCGCTGTCAGCGCCGAAGTCGCCATGGCGATGGCCGACGGTGCGCTGAAGCATGCACCACGTGCGAGCATCAGCGTCGCCGTTACCGGCGTTGCCGGACCGGGCGGCGGCAGTGACGCCAAGCCCGTCGGCCTCGTTCACTTCGGCTGCGCCAAGAAGGGTCAGCCAACCGTCCATCGCGAGCGTCGCTTCGGTGACCTCGGCCGGGCCGGAATCCGCCTCGCCACCGTTCGCGAAGCCGTCGATCTGATTCATGCCACGTTGAATCGCGAGCTGACCTCCCAACCCAAGGTTCTCCCGCCCTCCCCGCTTGAGCAGAGTAATCGCGAATGACGCTCAAATCGGTCTCCGAATGCGAGGTTTTCTCCTCCTCCCCCTGCCGCTGGGTGTGGAGCCTGAAGTCACCCCCACCTCACGACGGCAACGCTGCGCATTGCCATCGTTGTCCTCCCCCCTCAAGGGGGAGGAGGCGAAAACCGGGAGGTTGGAGCAAGTGTTGATCGTCAATTTCGATTGCCCTGCCATCATGGAGGGCCAGAGTGGAGGGGAACAGTGTTCGCCCCGCTAACTGAACATGACACAGACGCCTTGTTCGCGCCGCTCGCGGGTGGCACTGCAACCTGGCTGCTCGCTGTGTCGGGCGGTGCTGACAGCATCGCCATGATGCACTTGGTGGCGGAGTGGGTGCGGCGGCATCCGGCATCCGGCATCACGCTGGTGGTGGCGACGGTGGACCATGGGCTGCGGGCGGATTCAGCAGAGGAGGCTCGCACCGTGGGGGGCGAAGCCGCAGCATTGGGTCTGCCGCACGTCACGCTGCCGTGGCTGGGGGAGAAGCCCTCCACTGGCCTGCAAGCAGCAGCCCGCACCGCCCGTTACAATCTGCTGCAGGCGTGTGCCGAACTACAGTCGTTGCAGCCCGCGCATCTTCTGACCGCGCACACCGCCGATGATCAGGCGGAGACGCTGCTGATGCGGCTGGCGCGCGGCAGTGGAGTGGATGGCTTGGCGGCGATGCGACCGGAGCGGGTGCTACCGGGATCGCAGATCAAGCACTACCGCCCCTTGCTGGATGTACCCAAAGCCCAGCTCATCGCGACATTGCGGGCGCGGGGCATCAGCTGGATCGACGACCCTAGCAACGACAACGCCAACTTCGAGCGCATCCGCATTCGTCGCCTGCTGCCGCTGCTGGCTGAGGCGGGGGTCGACGTCGCTGCCGTGGGCCTAAGTACGCGTCGGCTAGGGCGCGCTAGCGCCGCGCTGGACGACGTGACGGGGCAACTGTGGGAGCGCTGTGTTGACGCACACAAGGGCGCGTTCATCACCATTGATCGCCGACAGTTCGACGCCACCCCGCCAGAGCTGCGGGTGCGGCTGATGATCCGCGCGGTGACCGTGATGGGCGAGCCGGACTCCGTGCCGTCGCTGGCCCAGATCGAGGATGTGGTGGTGGCTCTGAATGCGCCGACGGTTCCGGCCCGCACCCTGCACGGCGCGATGGTGCAGGCGACGGCGGACCGCATTTCAGTGTTCCGCGAGCCGGGGCGCGCTGGGCTGCCGGAGATCGAACTTATCCCCGGCAAAAGCGTTGTCTGGGATGGCCGGTTCCGGGTCGAGTTGACGCCTTTGGCAACGGCCCCTGTTACCGTGCGCGCGCTGACCGCCAACGAATGGAGCGATCTCCGCAAGCGCTTTGACATCCACCCGGCGCAAATCCCCACCCGCGCTGCCTACACCCTGCCAAGTTTTTGGCGCGGCCCGGAGCTGATCGCCGTGCCCTGGTTCGGTACGCTATCGCAGACGCTGAACGCGGAAAGTTTAGTCTGCCTGGCAAGCGGTGCCCCCTCACACTGGACTTGACTCGCTTGGTTGCCAGTTCAGTGAACTCCGGTGCGAGAGATACGAACGAGTTTGCCTAAACCTCATACACGCCATCGTCCTCGGCCAGTGCCACGGCACCGGCGAACCCTGCCTTGGCCTCGGCCAAGATGTTGGCGGCATTGCCGAAGCGGCCGATGTGGGTGCACAGCAGCCGCTTCGCGCCCGCTTCGGTGGCGATCGCGGCGGCTTCCTGGGCGGATGGGTGCATGTGGCTGAGGGTGCGGGCGACCGCTTCCGGGCCGTCGGCCACGGCACAGATGGCGTCGCACAGGAACAGGTCGGCATCACGGGCGCAGGCGATGATGCCAGGGCACGGGCGGCAATCGGCGCTGAACGCGAAGGTCCGCCCGCCTGCTGTCACGCGAACGGCCAGCGTCGGTACGCGATGTTCGACCGCGAAGAATTCGACTGTGAAGCCGCCGATCTCGTGACGTTTGCCCGGCCCGACGTCGTGACGCACAACGTCGGCGTGCTGCTCCCACTCCGGAAAACAGCCCGCCGTCACCAAGTCGATGCCCGCATGCGTGTCGGCGCTGGCGTAAATCTCGAGCGGGATCTGCGCCAACAATAGCTCTTGCACGCCGCCGGCGTGATCCATGTGGCGGTGCGTGACGATGACGTGGCGCAACTGCTGCCGCGTGAACCCGGTGGCGGCCATCCGTCGGCTCAATTCGAACCCGCCGCAGGTGTCGATCATCAACGGCTGGCAGCCCGGATGGGTGACCATCATGCCCGTCCCCGCGCGGGTTGGGTGCAGCGGTGCGCCGGTGCCGAGCATAGTAAGTTGCATGGTTGCCTGCGGTGTTGTGCTGTTGCCGGTTCGGCATAATTGGTTGGCAACCATGCCGTGGTTTTGCCTGGATGCGAAGATAGCACTTTCCGAAAATGTGCAACGAGGGTAGATCGCCGCTCATGGCCGATGCGAATCGTAAACGTGATCGAATGACTTTGCTGGCCGTTCTGGCCGCGTGCAGTGCTGTCGCGTTGGCCAGCACCTCAGTTGGCGCGCAGACGCCAGCCCAGCCTGCCGCATTGACTTCGCCGCGCACGCCCGGCGTGGAGGTCAAACCGTACGATGACAAGCTGTTGCGCCTCGCCGAAGTGCTGGGGGCCGTGCATTATCTGCGGGAACTATGCGGTGCCAACGAAGGTCAGACCTGGCGCGACCGGATGCAGGATCTGATGGTTGCCGAGGGCTCGTCGCCGATCCGTAAGGCGCGGCTGACCAAGGGCTTCAACCAGGGCTACACCAGCTACAGCCGCACCTATCGCGCCTGCACACCGTCGGCGCAGACGGCGGTCAACCGCTTCATGACCGAAGGCTCCGTCATCGCCGAAACGCTGGTCAAGACCATTCCATAAATTTAGGTCCATCGCCAATTTACCGTGAAGTGCGGTTGCAACTTCTCACGGCTAAGGCACGTGCTAGGTCAGGTTCTGATAGTTTTGTGACAGGCCATGTCGCGACCAGCAGGGGCTGGAACCGCACGGGCACTGTCGGGACGGGGCGACAATGGATAACTTGGAATTACCGGCGCAGTCGAACCGTAGTTTGAAAGCGCTCGGCATCATCTTGGAAGCCTGGGAAGAGGGCGCGGAAGCTGGCGTTGCGCCTGAAATGATGGCTTATGCGGCGCTGTTTACCGGCCTCACCGACTTGGTGGGAGCGTTCGGCGAGGACGCCGTTGCAGCCCTCCTCGGCCGTCTCGTCAGCCGGGTCGAGAGTGGCGAATTCTCGCTCAACCGTTCGATCCAGTGACCTAGAGAATCCGCATCGCCTTCAGGATGATCTCGCCGATCAGCGTCATCCCGAAGCCGCCGAGCAGCAGGCCGCCGACGCGATTGATCATGGTCAGGTGTTCGCCGTTGATCTTGTGGCGGATGCGACCGATCAGCTTTGACAGCACAATCCACCAGATCAAACTGCCGCCCATAATCGCCGCCACCATGGTGAAGGCGTCGACAGTGGTGTTGACCTCGACAAACGAACTGACCCCGCCGAAGATCGCGAACAGCCCGAGCACGGCGCCGGGATTGGTGATGGTCAGGAAGAACGTTTGCGGGATGTCCCAAGCAAAATCGGCCAAAGTGGCTTTGTCGTCGGTCGCGGGCAGTGGGCCGCTGACGGCTGGTCGGGCCAAATAGAGTTTCCCGCCGAACGCCAGCAGCGCCAAGCCGCCAACGATCTGGATGGTGTTGCGCCAGTCTTTTATCGCGCCGGAAATCGCGCCAACGCCAAGTGCTGCACACAGTGCGATCAAGCCATCGCCGAGCACCGCGCCGATGCCGGCCGCGACGCCGCCGAAGAACCCTCGCTCGATCGCGCGCTGGATGCACAGCACGTTGACCGGGCCGACCGGGGCTGCCACCAGCACGCCAATCATCATGCCGATAGGTATGATCAGCGGATTCGGGATCAGTTGCATCGGGCCGAACAATCCCCACCTGCCATTGGACCACGTGCCGCCATCGGCTGGCGTGACTGGATGGAACGAGGATGATACCGTCGGGGTGTCATGATGAATGGGATCCAGCCGATGCTGACGTCAAGCATACGCAGTCTATCATTGAACTCACTGCGAACGCCAACAGCCCGCATGAGCTATTTACTCGTAATGACGGTCGCGGCGCTTGTCCATTGGGGGGCGGATGATGCGCTGGCGCAGAAGTCCCGCAACAAGCCCGCAGCCGAGAAACCTGCCGCCGCCGCGCCGAAGACTGACGTGCTGCCAGGGCCCGTAATGGAAATGCGCGATGCCATTCTGGCGGCCGTTCGCACCGGCAACATCGACGACCTCAAGCCGGCCCTGCAGTGGAACGAAATGCCGCCAGTGATCGCTGCGGGGAAAGTCGATGACCCCATTGCCTACTGGAAATCCATCTCAGGCGATGGCCAGGGCCGCGAAATTCTAGCGATCATCGAGAACCTACTGGCCGCAGGTCATGCCGTGCTGCCAGTCGGTCGGGATGTCGAGAACAACAAGCTTTATGTCTGGCCGCGGTTCGCCGAGATGGACCTGTCGAAGTTGAAACCCGAGGACGAGGTGCAGCTCTACCGGATCGCCACCCCGGCCGAGGTTAAAGCCATGATCGCAAAGAAAAAGTGGCTAGGCTACCGTATCGCCATTGGTGCCGAGGGCACGTGGCACATGTTCCAGAAGTCGGAGTAGGGACTGTTGCCACTCAGATACATGTCGGGATCGAGAGTCACTGCATAACGGCTGACATTTTAAACCATACCAATGGAGCCCAACATGATCCGTTTCACCGTTGCTGCGATTAGCGCCGCCGTTTTGCTTGCCTCTGGTTCCGCCATGGCCGCCCCGAAGGCAAAGTGCGTGATGGCTGGGGGCGAAGCCACCATGGTCACCGAAGACCTCGCCCGCTTTATGGCCGGTGCTGCCCTGAAGAACTCGATTGCTGGCATGGGCGCGAAGCCAAACGGTGCCATTGTCACCAAGTGCACAGCCACCGGACTGACCTACTGCATCTCCAAGCAGCGCGCCTGCAAGTGATTTCGCCCTATGGGCGAACCATGAAGGACAATCTGTCCTTCAAACATCCTTGAGCAGGGCCATTAGGCCCTGCACCCATTTTTAAGTGAACTTGGCGATCTCGTCCGTGCTCATGCCCAGCACGTCGCGCAGCACGGTGGCGGTGTCTTCGCCGAGCATGGGCGGGGCTTTCTGGGCGGTGGTGTCGTGGCCGGTCATGCGCACCGGGTTGGCGACCACAGCAACCGGTCCGGCGGTTGGATGCTGCAGCACCCGCCGCGTGCCGCGATGTTTCACCTGAGGGTCGGCAAACACCTGATCAATCGTGTTGATCGGCCCGCACGGTACAGCACGGGATTCCAGCAGCTCGATCCAGTACGCCGTGCTTCGCCCGACCAACGCCGCCTGCATCGGCGGTATCAGCGTCTCGCGATTGATGATCCGGCTCTTATTGGTGCGGTAGCGCTCGTCCTCGCCGAGGCCGACCAAACCGGCGGCATCGCAGAACCGCGCGAACTGGCCGTCGTTGCCAATTGCCAGAATGATATGTCCGTCAGACGTCGCAAACGCCCGGTACGGCACCACTGTCGGATGGTCATTGCCCAGTCGCGCGGGCACCTTGTCGGCCACCAGATACGTCGTCGCTTGGTTGATCAGCGTCGACACTGAGGCATCGAGCAGTGCCACATCGATGTGGCAGCCCTCGCCCGTCCGGTCGCGAGCAATCAGCGCCGTCAGGATGGCTGCCAGTGCATTCAGCCCGGTCACCTGATCGATGATGGCGACGCCGACCTTCATCGGCCCGCCACCCGGCACGCCATCGGGCTCGCCAGTGACGCTCATCAGCCCGCCCATGCCCTGCACGAGATAGTCGTATCCGGCGCGGGCTGCATACGGCCCGGTCTGTCCGAAGCCGGTGACGGAGCAATACACGAGCTTCGGGTTGACCTGTTTCAAGCTGGCATAGTCGAGGCCGTATTTGGCCAAGCCGCCGACTTTGAAGTTCTCGATCACCACATCGGATTTGGCCGCCAGCCGCCGGATGATGTCCTGCCCCTCCGGCGTTGCCATATCCACGGCCACCGACTTCTTGCCCCGGTTGGTGCAGGTGAAATAGGCGGAAATACCGGGATCGTCCGCAGTCGGCTCGACCAAATACGGCGGTCCCCAGCCGCGCGTATCGTCGCCTTCACCGGGACGCTCGATCTTGATCACCTCAGCGCCCATGTCGGCGAGAAACTGCGCCGCCCACGGCCCCGCCAGCACGCGCGACAGATCAAGCACGCGGATGTGCGCGAGTGGGGCAGTGGGAGTGGTCATCGGCGTGGTTTTCCAGGGCTTCAGGTGGGACTAGCTCGCCACCTTAACACCGGTTCCCACGGGACACGAGAGGCCGACGCCGCCGATGTTGCAATAGCCGCCGGGGTTCTTGGCGAGGTATTGCTGATGGTAGGCCTCAGCAAAGTAGAACTCGGAGGCTGGCAGAATTTCCGTCGTGATAGCGCCGAACCGCTTGGCGGCCAGTACGCCGTTGTAAGCGGCCTTGACCGCGCCAGCCTCGGCGGCCTGCGCCGCGCTGGTCGTGTAGATGCCGGAGCGATATTGCGTGCCGACGTCGTTGCCTTGGCGCATACCCTGGGTCGGATCGTGGCTCTCGAAGAATACTTTCAGCAGCTGGCCGTATGTGATCACGGCAGGGTCGAACACTACCCGCACCACCTCGTTGTGGCCGGATGAACCGGAGCACACCTCCTCGTATGTTGCGTTCGGCGTGAAGCCTGCTGCATAGCCGACCGCCGTCACCCAGACACCAGTGAGCTGCCAGAACACCCGCTCCGCGCCCCAGAAGCAGCCGAGCCCAAAGCACGCCACCTCCATGCCCTCCGGATACGGCTCCTTCAGCGGCCGGTCGCTGATAAAGTGACGCTCCGATGTGGGGATGGGCTTCGGCCGCCCCGGCAACGCGTTGGCGGCCGTCGGCATCACCGGTGATTTTCTGAACGAGAACATGGCGGTTCCTCATGAGTTAGAAGCCGCACCCTAGCCCGGATCAGCCGTTGCGTCATCGGTCCAGTCCGTCACGCCCGCTCAAACCTGCGCGACCGCGTTATGGTCTGGATAGTTGTCGCGGTCAGCGCTACTATCGCCTGGAAACGCTGCCGACAGGAGGGCTCCGATGGCTGATGTAACCGCGACGGCGTTACCGGTGAGCGGTGCCGCGCATGCGCCAACCGATCCGGCGGAGCGCAGCATTTATCAGGTGGGCGGCGGTGCCAAAACGGCGTTGTCGCTCGGGTTCCTGCTGTTGCTGCCGTTCTTCGCCAGCTTACCGATGATGCTGTATCAGCGGATGGCCAAGGGTCTGTGGCACGATACGGCGGGCCTTGCCGTGATGGCGCTAGGTCTGACGATTATCATGGCGCTGCTGCTGGTCAATTTGCTGCGGGCGCTGCTGTCGAAGGTCGAGATCGGCGAGACGACGGTGCGGCTGACCCTGCCGAGCCATCTCGGCGCGATCCCGACGCTGTTCTATACAACCAACACCGTCGCCTACGATCAGATCGCCGCTGTTGAGTTGCGGCGTGAGGTCTATGGCAACGGACTAGCACCGGTACTGGTGCGTGGCGCACGTTTGAAACTGAAAGATGGCACCACCGTTCTGCTCGGCCATATGGACGAGGCCGAGGCCGACGCGACGTTCCCCGTGCCGACGATTGCCCATCAGGTGGCGCGCAAGGCCGGGTTGACGGTGACTGAGACCGGCAGTGTCTATCGTCGCGCCACGAAAAAAGTTCTTGGTATCAAGCCATCGAAAGCCGAGTTGCAGCCGATTTCGGATGGTGACATCGTCCGCCTGCGTAGTGCCCATAAGCGCTGGATGCTGGGGCTGGCGGCAGGCATGATCATCCTGCTTGGCCTCGGCATTGTCTACGACGTCATGAACGCCAACGTCGATAGCGGCGAGCGCGCCAGCGACGCCACCCAAGCCGCAAAACAGCCAACCGTGCCAGTGCCGAAGCGCTGACGTGTTTGAACCAGCGTCGGGCAAGTGGCTGCCCCTCCCCCTCGATCAGCACGGCCGGAGAGCCGTGCCGATCTCTCCCCTCTCCCCGTCCACTTACGGGGAGAGGGTGTAGGCTGATCAGGCGCAAGCCTGATCAAGCCGAGGGTGAGGGGCCGCCGCTTGTTCATGTCGGCAAAGCGGTCGCTTCGTACACGGCGACGGCGGCGGCGAGGTCTTCGATGGAGGCGCCGACGGATTTGAATAGCGTGATGTCGTCGACGCTGCGACGTGGCGCCGGGTTGCGCGTCAGGTCGTAGAGGTCACCAAGCACGTCGGTTTCGCGGATCACACCGGCGGCCAGCGGCATGACGATGTCACCGGCTTCGTACAGACCGCCAGCGCGGGTATCGACCCAGATTTTTGCGCGCTTGACGCAGGTATCGTCGGCCTCGCGCATGTCGGGACGGAATGCGCCAACCAGATCGAGATGGCTGCCAGGTTGTAGCCAGTCGCCCTTGATCAAGGGCGTGCTTGATATCGTCGCGCATGAAATAAGGTCGGCGGATCGGACGGCGGCTTCGAGGTCGCCGGCGATGGTGATGTTCAGCCCCGGCTCCGTCGCTTGCAATGTGCGTGCTAGTGCCTCGGCGCTGGGGCGCGTGCGGTTCCAGATGCTGACCTCGCGGATCGGGCGAACACTGGCGTGCGCACGTATCAAATACGGGGCCAGCGCGCCCGCGCCCACGATCACCAGGCGCGACGCATCAGATCGGCTGAGATGGCGAGATGCCAGCGCCGAGGCGGCAGCAGTGCGCCAAGCCGTTAAGCTGGGGCCATCGATCAAGGCGAGCGGCACGCCAGTTTCGGCTGATGCCAACAGATAGGTGCCTTGCACTGCTGGAAGTCCGCGCTGGCCATTGTCCGGGAACACGGTGACGAGCTTGATGCCCATGTACGCGCCAGCGGTGGGGGCGCCTGCAGCACTGGCGGTCCAAGCAGGCATCATCAACAGCGTCGCGTCTGGTCGGCCAGCGAGCGCCATCGTGTGATGGTGGCGCAACGGCGCATGCGCACCGACCCGGAAGGCGGTCGCTAGCGTATCAATCAGCGCCGGATAGCTCAGTGCCGCAGCAACGCCGTTGGCATCGATAAAGCGCATGGTTGGCTCCGATATTGGCTTCTGAGGTCAGGATTTTGCCTGCGTAAGCGCGACAAACTCCTGCCAGTGCAAAATCTCTGTACCGTGGCTCGTGGTCAATAGGTTGGCCGCCATCGCGGTGCCGAGCGTCTCGATGTTGATGCCGCGGTATTTGCTCGCGCCGCCGCGCAACATCGGACTGAGCAGTGGCCAGAGCTTGAGTGTGAGTGCCTGGCTGAGGCCATAACGGTTCGTCGGCGTCAGGATCATCGATGGCTGAAAAATGCTCAGCCGTTCAAACTGCAAAGCCACCAATGCCTCGCGCAGCTCGCCCTTGGTCTGCAGATAGAAATTGCGAGACTTCGGGTCAGCGGCGACCGAGCACAGCAGCTCGAAATGTTTGACGTCGGCTTGGCGGCAAGCCGTGGCGAACGCAATGACCGCATCTTTATCGACGCGGACAAGCTCGCCATGAGAGACCTTTGACGGCTCGCCTACGCCCAACGTGCAGATCGCAGCGTCATGCCCTGGCAGATGCTGAATGTAGGCCGACGGCTGGAACACATCGACGAGGTGCTGCCGTGTCTTTGCGCCTTCGAGTCTTGGCAAAGCCCGGCGGTTCAGCAGCGACAGCCGCTGCAGTTGCGGCAGCGCCTGCAGCGTTGACACAACTTGGCCGCCAACCGCACCTGTGGCCCCTAACATCACGACGGTCAGTGATTTCGGTGCGGGCACGGCAGGTGAATTGGTCATCAGCGACCGGACAATGCGATCTGCCGCCGCTCCGGCGATGCAGCGGTCGCCGCCGCCTCACGTTCGCGAACAAGGCGGTCAGCTTCGGCCTTCCAGCGAATTGATTCCTGGGTGCGATGGCGGGCGGCTTTGCGCCATTTCATTTGCGTCATGTAGGTCGCCAAGCCGCCGAGAATGACGCCGGTGATCAGCATCGCAAACAGGTAGGCATAGAACGGCAGGTCAACGGTGATGATCGCTGACGACACCGTCGTGCAGCTCTCGTTTGGCGTGTTCGAGAAGGGGTCCAGCACCAGCCGCACGCAATGGCGGTTCGCCACCGCGACCGTCAGCAGGAAAACGGCGGCCAACAGGCCAATGAGAAGTCCAAGTGCGCGGCCAATCACAGTGAAAGCCCTCTACCAGTGTGTGATGTCGTTAGTTCGCGAAATCGCCATCTCACGCCACAATAGCGCGGGATTGACGATTTGGCGACCTGTCGATTTCACGATTTACCGTTTTAATCGGCGTTCAGGCGCTCGCGCAGTTCCTTGCCGGTCTTGAAGAACGGCACGAACTTCTCGTCGACCGGCACAGGCGCGCCGGTTCGCGGGTTGCGACCCTGGCGTGGGGCGCGGTGTTTGACCGTGAAAGCACCGAATCCACGCAGTTCGACGCGGTCGCCGCGTGCTAAAGCGCCAACGATTTCATCAAAGATGACGTTGACGATCTTCTCGACGTCACGATGGAATAAGTGCGGATTGGTGGCCGCAACTTTTTGAATCAATTCTGACTTAATCACGCGTTCACTCCGCCCCAGACTTCAGTATTGCCCCCAAAGAGTTCCGATTGCAAAATGCCCAAACGGCACTTCGCGGCACCGCAGCGGTAAAAGCCTTTGGAACTCTTCAATTTTTTGCAGGGTGCCAAACTGACATCAGCCCGTCAAGTGAAGTCTGCCCCAAACCAGCTTCTTGTTTGACCGCAGTGGACAACTCACTAACGAACGAGCTGACCAGCCAGCGCATTATGCCGCTGTCGCTTTCGCTTGTGACCATGGTCCACGGGCTCGGACGGCGTGGTTTCCAATCGACCAGTTTGAGGCCCGGCGTGACGTTGCGCTTGGTTTCGAGCCAGCGCAGCGCTTCGGTTTCGCCGCCGATCTCATCGACCAACTTCAACGTCTGCGCCTCGCGACCGGAGAACACACGGCCTTGCTCCAGGCCGCCGATTTGGGGTGTCAGCACGCCGCGACGGTCTTTTACGAGGCTGAGGAACCACTTCTGGCTGTCCATGATCATTTGTTGGGTGACCTGGCGGCTCGGCTCGTCAATTGGCTGGAACGGCGACGGCGAGGCCTTCAGCGGGCCACTCTTGATCTCGTTCATTTTGACGCCGAGTTTGCCAAGCAACTCAGAAACTTCGGGCCATTGCATAATGACGCCGACGGAGCCGGTGATGGTGTTGCCGCGCGCGACGATGTGATCCGCACCGAGCCCGACGATATAGCCAGCTGACGCAGCGACCGTGCCGAACTGCGCCACGACCGGTTTTGTTTCTGAAATCTTGCGCAGGCTCTCGAACAGCGCTTCGCCACCCGTCGTCGTGCCGCCCGGGCTGTTGACGAACACCACCAAGCCTTTGACATGCTTGGCGTCGGCGATCCGCTTCAGCATTTTCAGCTGCTCGCGGTCCTCTGTGATTATCCCCTCAATGGCGACGCGGGCGATTTGCGCGGGTTCAGCGATGCCAAGACCTTTACCCAGCGTGCCACGGTTGGTCGCCACCAGCGCCCCGATCGCAGTCACAGCCGCCAGAACAGCCAAGCTGCGCCACAGCGACAGCTTATGACGCAAACGACGTCGATCAAGCACGGTCTCGGTTTCAAAACTCATGATGGTCCACTTTGCGCGCTGTTGGCCCTGCGGGATGGCAGCAATCAAGGCCGCTTGTTCGTGCCCTAGTTAGTCCGGATAGCGCCGCCGTTCAACGACTTCCCGTTTGATGCGGATTGCGGTCCAATCGTGTGCAAGGATGTGGTGCATATGAGTACGATTTTCTGTCATGCAAGGCTGTTGCATCTGCTCTGCGTATATTGCAGTAATAGAACTGTCGCACTTGGAGGCCGCAGCGGTACCATCGCGGCTTGGGTGGTTGCGATCAGAGTGATCAAGTTGGCGAGGATGCATGGCTGAAACTGCAGCAGCGACACCGATCCCGGATTTGCCCGCAATGGCCGGAGCAGCAGTTGCTCCCGCGATTGAACTGATCGGCGTCAACAAGTGGTACGGTGAGTTCCACGTTCTCCGCCAGGTCAACCTAACGGTGGGGCGCGGCGAGAAGATCGTGATCTGCGGCCCGTCCGGCTCCGGTAAGTCAACGCTAATCCGCTGTATCAACCGGCTGGAGGAGCACCAGCAGGGTCGCATCATCGTCGATGGCACCGAGCTGACCAACGATGTGCGCAACGTCGACAAGATCCGTTCCGAAGTCGGCATGGTGTTCCAGTCGTTCAACCTGTTCCCGCATCTGACCATTCTTGATAACTTGTGCCTCGCCCCGACCTGGGTGCGCAAAATGCCCCGCGCCGAGGCTGAAAAGCTGGCGATGCATTACCTGACGCGCGTCCGCATCCCCGAGCAGGCCCACAAGTATCCGGGCCAGCTGTCCGGTGGCCAGCAGCAGCGTGTGGCGATCGCCCGGGCGCTGTGCATGCAGCCGCGCATCATGCTGTTCGACGAGCCGACCTCGGCGCTGGATCCAGAAATGGTCAAGGAAGTGCTCGACACTATGATCGAGCTGGCACGTTCCGGCATGACGATGATCGTTGTCACCCACGAAATGGGCTTCGCCAAGTCGGTCGCTGACCGGGTGATCTTCATGGACAAAGGCGAGATCGTCGAACAGGGGCCGCCGAAGGAGTTCTTCGGCGCGCCGAAATCCGACCGGACCAAGTTGTTCCTGTCGCAGATCTTGAACCATTGATTTTTGGTGGCATCGCAATGTTGCCGCGTATGGCGGTGCGAGGCCACCAAGATAAGCGCCTGGAACAGATCGGTAAATGATCAGAACCGGGCGGAGTTGCGTAACCACACGGCAGGCCAAAGTGTCAAAAGGCGCGGTCTGAGTTCACTGAGTTCAATCGGGAGAAGTCTAAATGAAAAGTCTGAAACTTGTCGGTCTGGCCGCACTCGTGGCGATCAGCAGCGCGACCGGCGCTCTGGCCCAGGCCAAAGGCCTTGATGCCATCAAAACGCGCGGCAACCTGCTGTGCGGCGTCAGCCCCGGCGTCCCAGGGTTCTCGAACCCAGACGATAAGGGCGCATGGATCGGCTTCGACGTCGACTATTGCCGCGCCCTTGCCACCGCCATCTTCGGCGATGCCAAGAAAGTCCAGTTCAAGCCATTGACCGCCAAAGAGCGCTTCACCGCGCTGCAATCTGGCGAAGTTGATGTGCTCTCACGCACCACCACCTGGACCGCCAGCCGCGACAGCTCGATGGGCATGTCGTTCGCCGGCACCATGTTCTATGACGGCCAAGGCCTGATGGTGAAAAAGTCGCTGAACGTGAAAGCCGGCAAGGAGCTTAACGGCGCCTCGGTCTGCGTCCAGTCCGGCACCACCACCGAACTCAACCTCGCTGACTTCTTCCGCGTCAACAAGCAGACCTACAAGCCGGTCGTGTTTGAAAAGGCCGATGAAGCCGTGGCAGCCTTCGACGGCGGCCGTTGCGATGCCTACACCACCGACCGTTCGAGCTTAGCTGCCGAGCGCACCAAACTGAAGAAACCAGACGATGCCGTCGTGCTGCCAGACATCATCTCGAAGGAGCCACTCGGCCCCGTCGTGCGTCAGGGCGACAGCCAGTTCTTCACGCTCGCCAAGTGGACCTACTTCGCGCTTCTGAACCTTGAAGAAGCTGGCGTCACCAAAGCCAACGCTGATGAAATGGCCAAAACAACCAACCCAGACATCAAGCGTCTGCTCGGCACCGATGGCGACTTCGGCAAGGGCCTTGGCGTCAACAACGACTGGGCACTCCAGATCGCCAAGCAAGTTGGTAACTACGCTGAAATCTACGAAACCCATTTCGGCCCGAAGACCAACATCAACATTGAGCGCGGTCTGAACAAGCTGTGGACTGATGGTGGCCTGCAGTACGCCCCGCCAATCCGCTAAACCCTAAGCTGAACGCCGGTCCCATAATTGGTGCTGGCGTTCAGTGCTTTCGGTCGTGACTGATCGAACACGAAGACCCCAGAGGGTACCATGGCCGACGAGAGATTTTCTTCCCCGCCACCGGCCGCCGGAGCTGCCGCAAAGGCGAGCTTCTTTTATCGGCCGGAAGTGCGGCAGTACAT
>JAYSVA010000388.1:0-6518 GCA_043718785.1 Hyphomicrobiaceae bacterium | reverse complement strand
CGTCGGAACGACGGGCGGACAAACCGGGGAGTGGCGGGGTAGATGCTCGCCGCTGGCAAGTGCCGATCCAGTTTATCTACCATCAGGTACCGGCATTTGCCGTCTCCCCGCCCCTTGGGCCGCCGCTCGAAACGAGCGCGCCACCTCGGCGGGAAAAGTGCGTCAAAAACAGGAGACCTGCTTGAAAGCCCGCTCATCAGCTATCGACCTCACACGCAAAAAAAAAGCCCGACTTGCGCCGGGCTCTCTCGTCGATCACATCAGATCAAACCGCTACTTAGCGAGCGTTCTGCTGGGCCTGGAAAGCCGAAGCCATTGGCTTCACGGCTTCTTTGGCGAGGTCGGTGTACATGGTGCCAACGCGGGTCATCTGCGCCATGTAGTTGTCGTAGGCGCGCTTGGCGTAGGTGGTCTGGATTTCTACGGCCTGCTCAATGGACTTCACGCCCATCAGCTTTTCCATGGTCTGGGTGCCGTCTTCGAATGACTTCTTGCTGTAGTCGGTCATTTCGGTGGCGATGGCCTGGAAGTTCTTGGTCATATCGCCGAACATTTTCATGGTGTTGTCCATGTTGGTCTGGCCGAGCTTCTGCATATCTTCTGGTTTCATGATCATGGCGGTATTCCTTGCGGGTTAGGAGTTTATGGTTCGTATGTGACGTGATGTATGGTGCAGTGCAGCACTTGACTTGACAGTGGTATGCCGTGTGGCAGACCCAATGTCAAGAAAAATGGTGCACTGCACAACGAGCCTGTTGGCAAATATTTTTTCTCCTCTCGGGCCTCCATTAATCCTCCGCTAACGCAGGCAGCATAGCGTCAAAATCTGGGCAAGTTGGTGGTGCCGTGGAAGCGCCACACGCTGGTCGCAAAGCCGACGGAATGCGATGCTTGATGGCTCGTTTCACCAATGCGGCGGCAGCGTCGGCGGAGTGATGCCGTGGGCGTTATCGGTGGGGCCCTCTTAGGAGGGTTGCGGGTTAGGAGTGGGCACTATGCGTTTTTATACGGGACATTTTCACACGAAGCGCGGCAACAGCCTCGCGTTGATTCTGGCTATGGTCGGCGCGGCTATCGCCAGCACCACGGCACACGCTGGTGGTCCCCATGCAGCGATGGTCGTCGACGCCAATACCGGCGCTGTGCTGATGAACGAATCCGGTGATGACGCCCGGTTCCCCGCCTCCCTAACTAAGATGATGACGCTCTACATGGTGTTCGAACAGATCGAAGCCGGTCGCCTGACCATGGAAACCCGACTGAAGGTGTCGCGCGAAGCTAATGCCGCGAAGCCCAGCAAACTCGACCTCGACCCCGGCGAAGAGATCACGGTCGGCGATGCGGTCAAGGCGCTGATCACCAAATCGGCCAATGACGCCTCGATCGTGCTGGCGGAAGCCGTCGGCGGCACGCACCGTGAATTCGCCAACCTGATGACGGCGAAAGCCCGCAGCATCGGCATGAGCAAGACGACGTTCCGCAATGCCAACGGCTTGCCTGATTCCAGTCAGTGGACGACGGGCCGTGATATGATCACGCTCGGAATGCGCCTGCAGGATGATTTCCCGAAATACTACCCGCTGTTCGCGATGCAGACATTTTCGTTCAATGGTAATTCCTATCGCAACCACAACAAGATGCTCGGCAAGTTCGAGGGGCTGGACGGCATCAAAACCGGCTACACGCACGCCTCCGGCTTCAACATCGTCACGTCAGTGCGCCAGGGTGGCAAACACGTGGTTGGCGTCGTCTTTGGCGGTGCCACTGCGGGCTCCCGCGATGCGACGATGCGGGTGGCGCTGACCCGCTCACTGCTGAAGGCATCGCCGGTCAAAACCCGCAAGGCTGCACCACAGCTGGTCGCTCGTGCGCGTCCAGCAACGCCGCCACCCGTGGTTGCAGCAGCCCCGATTGCCGCTCCTGTCGCCGTCGCCGCTATGGCAGCACCCGCACCACCGACCGCACTAGCGCCCGTTGTCAAAGGTCGCCCGGTGATGGTCGCCAGCCGACCACGCCAGCCTGAAGCGCCAGCGCCAATTGCGACACCGGCACCAGCCCCATTTGTTGCGGCGGTTTCAGCGCCAACTCCAGCTCCAGCGCCGCCAGCTGCCGGTGTGATATCCGCGCCCGGACGCGGTGCGCCGCCATCGACCTTCCAGGCCCAGGCGCGCAGTCTCGGCGGCACTGATGCACCGGCCGCAGCGTCGCCAACCATCAGCAACGTCGCCAATACGGAGCTGCCGCGCAAGCAAAAGCCCGGCACGCTGCAGGCTGGCAACAACCCGCCGTACCGGCTTGGCGGCGCATACCGTCTCGGCGGTGCCGTACCAGCAGACGATGATTCAACTTCGGCACCTGTCGCTGTTGCTGCGGCAGTGGTGGCGGCCGCACCAGTCGCCAACATTCATGAAGGTTTCCACGTCCAGATCGGCGCTTACGCAACGGCAGCTGAGTCTGAACGCATGCTCGCGACGGTCAAAGCCAAAGCACCGGCAGCGATTGCCGGGTCAACGGAACTCACCAGTTCCATCACCCGAGAAAACCGCAAGCTATATCGGGCCCGCTTTGCCGGATTCGATGCGCGCGGTGCGGCCAAAGCCTGTCAAAACCTGCGGCAACAAAATATCGACTGCTTCGTCATGAAAGCTGAGTAAGCAAGAGTATCAGCACCACTGAACAAATCAGGCCCGGCGCATAAGCACCGGGCCTGATTCATTTGGAACAATCTAAAGCGTCAGAACCTTATGGCTTCTTGACTGCTTCCTTAGCTTTTTCGATCGCACCCTTGGTCGCGTCGCCAGCTTTTTTGGCAGCATCCTTAGCGGCTTCGCCGGCCTTCTGCAGCGCGGTTTTTGGGGCTTCGCCATAGGTATAGGCTGGAACGGCGGCCAGGACTTCTTTGCTCACATCAATGGTCGGCATGCGCTTGCCGTCTTTCATGATCATCTGCAGCGCATCCATCTGCACGCCGATTTTCTTTTCGCCGACGCCGAGGAAACCACCCACGCCCATCACGACGCCAACGACTTCATTGCCGCCAACCGTAATGATCAGATCTTCGATGTCGCCGATCACTTCGCCAGCTTTGTTGGTGACTTTAGAACCGATCAGGCGGGTTTTCGCCATATACTGCGTGGCGCTCTGGCCCTTGTAGAACATGCCCTTTGGGATGACGACAGGCTTCGGCTTGGCCACTTCAGCAGCCTTTGGGGCCGCCGGAGGTGTTGCAGCAGCTGGTGCCGCTGGCTTAGCTGGCTCGGCTGGTTTTGCCGCTTCAGCTGGCTTGGCTGGTTCTGGGGCCTTCTGGGCGAACGCTGGTGTCGACAACGCCAACAGGCCGACAAGGCCTAGATTTAGGATCGATTTTTTCATGAGACGCCTCTCTTGGTTTCTTATTGAGAACTTGGCTAGCGCGCCCGACAGCGCGCAGTAAGATTATGTCAGTAGGGTTGCCCCACTAAACTGCATCTAGTCGGACGCTGCCTCAGCTTCAAGAGGGAGCCACGCGCTTAATGGTGGATGATAATTCCGGCATTTTGCTATTGCAGCGCATCAAGCAGTGCCCGCGCCCGGTCCTCGCCGAACGACAGAGCTTGGCGCAGCTGATCGCGGGCGCCGATGTAATCGCCAGCAGCAATCCGTCGGCTTGCCTCAAAAAACGCGGCTTCGGCCAGTTCCAGGCGCTCGGCATCGGTTGGCTCTTTGCCGCCGCGCTCCGCCACTTCAAACGCAGCTGAAGGCACCAAGGTCGCCACGGTTGAGGCGGCCAACATCGGCGTCGTCAAACCAGTGGCAGACGCAGTAACCCGTTTAGATGCAACGGAATTTTTATCATTGCTTGCCACCCACATCACCGGTGCCATCATAGCAATCCCGATGGCGAACCCGATTGCCATCGTTGATGCCGATAGCTGATGCGACGACCGTTTCCTGGCGCCCATCTGACTGTTTGAGACGTGGCGATCAACATCAAAAAACCTCGGTAAATCAGCAGCATCGTATTGGTCAGCATCAAACGCTTGGCGGCCCGGTTCGGCAAACCGACTATAACCCGGGTCCACAAACGACTGCCCCGACCGGAACGCATCAGTATATATTGGCGCCGAAATAGGAAGCGGTGAAAAAGACGGTCGCGCCGAAAACAACGACAGCGCGGGCGTCGGCGGCGGCATCATCGACGGTGGTTGAGCTAAAAACCCTGTCGACGCGTCAGCCCATTGGCGATCATGCGGGCCTTTATCTTGCGGTACCGGGTGCACCAGGAACGGCGCCGTCTCGGCATTGACAAACGATGGCGGCATGTATGGCACCGCCACCCGCAACGATGGTTGGTAGGATATCGGCTGGATCTGTACCCGATGCTCGGCACAGCGGGCCTCGGCAACTCCTAGCGCATCAGCGAGCCGGTCAACCAGTGTCGGCGGCACGACCATCTGCGCGGCATCAGACCCTGATGCGGCAGCAGGCGGTACAAGGCTAAGCGGTCCCAACGATGTCGTCATGCTTCCCCCTCAGGTCTTGCCTCCCCAAGGATGGCTGTGGCACTCCGGGGAACGCTGCGACTAGGATTTCTGAACAGTCTGCCGGGTGCCGATGCAACCGCTTACATGGTTGGCAAGCATCTAAGGCAAGACTGTGGCAAGGGTCACCAACGCATTGATCGAGCGAGCGAAAACTGACTGATCACAAGAGGGGTAAAATCATGCTGTTGCTAGTCGTTGGACTGATTATCTTCTTCGGCATCCATCTCGTGCCGACCAATCCGGGTTTACGAGACGGCCTTCGCGAGCGTTTTGGTGCCACGCCCTATCAGATCGCGTTCTCGGTGTTGTCACTACTGGGCTTTGCGCTGATCGTTATCGGTTACGGCAAACTACAAATGCTTCCCGGCAAAAATCCGCAGCTTTGGGTGCCGCCAACCTGGACCAAGCACATCGCCTTTACGCTGATGCTGCCCGCCATGATCCTGCTGGTCGCCGCCTACGTGCCATCACGTATCCGCACCGCGGCCAAGCACCCGATGCTACTGGCGATCAAGATCTGGGCGCTTGCCCACCTGATCGCAAACGGTACGCTCGGCGCGCTGGTGCTGTTCCTGAGCTTTCTAGCTTACGCGGTCTATGACCGGATCTCGGTCAAGAAGCGCGTTGCAGCCGGCCCGCTTGGCAACAAGACCGGCGGCATCGGCGGCGACATTATCGTGCTGGTTGCTGGCACCGCACTCTATGTGTTCATGCTGCTCTACGGCCACCAATTTCTGATCAACAAAGCCCTAATCGCGTTTAGGATTGGCAGCTGACGCGGTGGGCCGGATAAAACCTCCCGTCGAACGCGCCAAAGTTAATCTTTCGCTAAATTCTCCCTGCTAGCACTGGGCACGTAGTTCAGCGTCGCAGGGAGTTTAATATGTCGAAGTTCGTGTATGCATCCATCAGCGGCATGGCCGTTATCTGCGCAATGGCCGTCAGCGCCCAAGCTCAGAATCCGAACCCGGCTCCCTCGCAAGACTTCAGCATCGCGCTCGCCATGAAGCTGGACAACTTGGTCGAGCAGCTGCCCACTGGCCGCTACAAGGTCACCAAATCAGCTATTGACGCACAGGGCGTCCGCATCGGCCAGCCGCTGCGCGATAGCCACATCTGCATCAAGTCCGTCAACCAGATCGCCGACGTTGTCGCCAGCTACGCCACCACCTTCGACCTCTCGATCATGGCCTGGAAAGCCGAAGGCGCGTCCTGCAAAAGCGCCTATCACGGCGATGACACCAGCGCGATCCACGAGACGATGTGCACCACCACCGCTGCGATGAAAGCACCGTCGCGCTGGAACGTGCTGGAAGCCGACCCGAGCTGCAAGGTCACCTACACCGACAATACCCGCCAGCGCTCCTGTAATGAAGCGGGCGCCGATGTCGTGCAGGTCGCAACCGGCCCAGCGCAAGCCAAACAAGCCAACACCAACCATTATCTCTCCGGTGCCATCGCCGTGCCCGGCAAAAGCTTGCGCCTGCATCTGCGCGAGTTCGACACCTCCGCCACCGCCACCACATACGTCGCCGGCCATTCCGTCACCGCGACGCTAACCGACGCCACCTGCGAAGCCGGTGACCGGCCCGCGACCAGCGTAGTGGATTGAGGGGGGTCCATAGGGGCTGTATGCTCCGCCGAAAGCTTGACGACCGGCAGCTACTGCCTCACTTCGAGCATGGATGAGAACTGTCGGACAGTCGCCAACGGGCCAGAGGCTGCCATGTCGGCCCCGGAGGGGCCGTGGACTGTAGCCACGGGTGAAGCGCAGCGGAACTCGTGGAAAAGTCGTTTCTCACTCGTATCCGCCCCGGCGGGGCGGAGGAATTGAGCGCACACATGCCGATCAGCCCGGCACCGGAACTCCTTCGCCCCTCCGGGGCTTCTCCAAACGGGAGACGTCTTTCTACGGGTTCCGCTGCGTTCACCCGTAGCTACAGCCCACGGCCCCTCCGGGGCCGAAGTCCCGCTCTCACGGCAATGGATCGTATG
>JAYSVA010000387.1:0-2985 GCA_043718785.1 Hyphomicrobiaceae bacterium | reverse complement strand
GAACAACTTCGCCATCGCCATCTCGCTCGGCCTGCAGTACGGCGTGCCGCTCGAAGAGTTCGTCGAAGCCTTCACCTTCACGCGCTTCGAGCCGGCGGGCCTCGTCACCGGCAACGAGACGATCAAGAACGCAACCTCGGTGCTCGACTACATCTTCCGCGAGCTCGCCGTGTCCTACCTCGGCCGTCACGACTTGGCCCACGTCGACCCGCGCGAGATCGTGGGCGAAACGGGGCTGGGCTCGTCCGACGAAGAACTGGCGGGGGAAACACCATCGGCCATGTCGGCGTCCATGCTCGTCTCCAAGGGTTTGACGCGCGGCATGCAGCCCATGTTCATCGTGCGCGGCAACACGGCGCTGGCAACAGAGGCCGATGCCGAACACCAGGTCGTGTCGGCGCATGGCGTGCCGATCGGGGCGCTGGACACGCTGCGGACGCTGCGCACCGAACTCGCGACGATCGGCACCAAGTCGACCGTCACGACGAGCGAAACCACGCTGCGGACGACGGTCACGCCGGCCGAAGCCCGCGTGGCCGAAAAGCAGACGGTCGCCTCCCGGACCACCACCCTGACGGCGGCGGAACTGCGGCGCGAAGCCAAAGTCCGCGGCTACGAAGGGGAAAGCTGCGGCGAATGCGGCAACTTCACCCTCGTGCGCAACGGCACCTGCATGAAGTGCGACACCTGCGGTGGAACGAGCGGGTGTAGTTGAGCGCAGAGTGCGAATCCCATGAAGCGTCATGGCTGAAATTGAGCCAAAACCAGAAAAGGGTGCCGTCTTGAACAGGCAGACATTAGCCCGGATCATGCATCAGGCTCGAGAAAACGTCGCCTAGCTGTGGCGCAAGGGGCTGAGATCGCGTAGCAAATCGGTGTCGAGACGACGTGCTGCGTCGAGCCACCGAGCGCCACAGCCATGATGCACGCTACGCCGCTTCCCTTCGACCTGCCAGCCGTGGCGCGTAAGAAACTCACAGTCGATTTCGATGGCGGCAACCAGTCGTCGGATGCGGGGCTGTTGCTGCTGCGCGGTGCCGAGAAGAAGATCGGCGTGTGTGCACGGTTGGCCGATGCCATGCGGGATCGCCGCGATCCGACGCGTGTGCGCCACGCCATGTTCGAACTCGTCGGCGCCCGTGTATTGGCCATCGCCTGCGGTTACGAGGACGGCAATGATCTCGACTGGCTGCGTGATGATCCGGCGCTGAAGATGGCCGTCGGCCGCTGCCCGGAAACGGGTGCAGCGCTCGCCTCGCAGTCGACCATCAGCCGCTTCGAGAATGCGCCGCGCAAGACTGACGCGGCCAAACTCGCAGCTGCGCTCGTCGATCAGTTCACAGCACACGTGACGCCGGCGCACCGCGATATCTTCGATATCGACGACACCTTCAATGCTGCGTACGGCGGCCAGCAACTGACGTTCTGGAATGGGCATCATTATGAGCGCGGCTTCGCGCCCATGCACGTCACTCACGCCGGCAGCGGCCTGCCGGTGGCGACGGTCCTGCGGCCCGCGAAGACGCCGAACGGTCGCGAAGTTCGCACCGTCATCAAACATCTGACCAAGCGCATTCTGAAGACGTGGAAGCGCGCCAATATCGTGTGGCGTGGCGATAGCCATTACGGCCGCGCCGAAGCGATGGATTGGTGCGATGCCAACGGCGTCGGCTACATCTTCGGCTTTCCCGGCAACAGCGTTCTGGAGGCACGAGTGGCCGAAGCGGCCGACCATCTGCGCTTCTGGCACGGGTGGTCTTCGCTGCCGAAAATGCGTTGCTACAAAGCTCTCGAATACCAAGCCGGCAGCTGGTCGGCGCCGCGCCGCGTCATTGCGCGCATCGAAGCGTCGATGCATCCAGACCCGACGCCTGCCGATCCGAACGCGATGCGTCAGGAGATCGACATCCGTTGGGTCGTGACGTCGCTCGATGGCGATCCGGAGCGCCTCTACGAAGGCGTCTACTGCCAGCGGGGCCAAGCGGAAAACCTGATCAAATTGCATAAGGCTCAGCTGGCGTCGGACCGCACGTCGTGTCATTCGGCGACGGCCAATCAGGTGCGCCTCACCCTGCATACGGCGGCGTTCTGGCTGATGCACACGGTGCGCGCCGCGATCCCGCAAGGCCATTCGCTGGCAAAGGTCGAGTTCAACACGCTGCGACTGCGTCTGTTGAAGATCGCCGCGCGCGTCATTGAGCACCGCTGCCGCATCCGCGTGCATCTGCCGACGAGTTGCGTCGAGAAAGCCCTGTTCCGCGCCATCGCGCTGGGCCTCTCGCCTTCGGGGCCATAAGGCGCGGGGCAGATGCCCCGAGCCGCCGCCGAGAAAGGCACGTCAACCCCAAACGCGTTGTACTGCGAGTTGCCCACAACGGCCCGACCGGGCCGGACGAGGCCGCACGCGCGTCAGATCATGTCGCAACGGCGTCGCCCTGATGCATGATCCGGGCTAGTTGAGCAAGGTTTTGAAATATGGGCGTATGGCTCCATCTGGCATTATAATCGCGTGTATGAGTGGCGCGAGGGAAACATGGAGGTTTACCAGTTAGAGGCAGCGCCGAAGCGTCTTGACCGCTTGCTTGGGGTGAAAGCTCACCTGAAGGAACTTAAGAAAGCCAGGTTGCGTGACAAAAAAATGAGTGCTGCCTTGCATTTCGTAAAAAAACAACGTATACAAAATATAATAATTCCTAATAATTGAGAGAAATCATGAAAAAGAAATCTGATGGTGTATTTTGCCAACACTTTGCCCCCGTAACATTCGCAGATACATTGGCTATGCCGGGCTGGTGTTGCAACTTCGTGGAGCTGGGCCATGAGAATGCTGAAAAAGTTGCGGATGTGGTCTCGGCCTATCAGAATGGAGCACTTTTTGATGCGCTGGTGCCGCAGCCCAAAACGCATGCAGATTGGACCGAAGGCATAGACGGAACGATGATCGTTGTGGCCGACAACGATTTTGAACCCTATTGCACCCCCGAA
>JAYSVA010000386.1:0-6548 GCA_043718785.1 Hyphomicrobiaceae bacterium | reverse complement strand
ACCATCCCCCGGTTGAATCGAAGCGCGCGATTCGGATCGATGAGTCATCCCGTCACACCCACAGTCCCGCACTCGCGGTCACATTGAGAATTGCTGGCAAATCTCTGAAAATCTGCCCCGTTTCGTCATGCGCGGACGGCTCTCAGGCCCAAGGCGTTACCCGCCGGCTTCCAAAGCGGTGATGCGGGCGCGAATGTCTTCGCGCATTTTCGGGCTTTCCGAACAGCGGGCAGGGAAGCTCAGCGCCAGGCGAAAATCGGCCAAGGCTTGGTCCTTGCGGCCGAAATGCTGATGCATACGCCCACGATTGACCAGCGCGGCCAGGTTCTTGTCGTGGTGCTTCAATGCCGTATCGAATTCGATGAAGGCTTTGGCCATGTCAGCCTTGCGCACATAGATATTGCCGCGATTGAGGTAGGCCGCCGAGAAGTCATCCCGCAGCTTGACCGCTTGGTGGAAGTCCGCCATCGCCTCGTCGAATTTTTCACGACGGACTTTCACCAGTCCTCGCCCATTGATGCTGATAAAATCGGGGTCGAGTTGCACGGCCCGGTCGATATCCAGCTCCGCCCCGTCAATATCTGCAAGCCGCAAGCGCATGAACGCCCGGCCGCGATGTCCGTCAGCCAGGGTCGGTTGCAAACGGACGGCGGTTTCGAAATCAGCCAGACTGGCGTCATTCTCACATTTCTGCGCCCGCGCATGGCCCCGCGCCACCAGCGCCGCCGCATCCCGGTCGTTGATCTGCAGCGCTAGGTTGGCATCGGTAATCGCCCGATCTGGCTGCATGGCCATATTGTGGATCGATGCTCGGTTGGCATAAGCCGCACCGAATTTCGGGTGCAGCTTGATGGCCGCATCAAAGTCATGGAACGCGCGGCCCGGCTGCTTTGACTTCACGAAAGCTTGGCCGCGCTTAACGTAAGCCGCCGCCCGCACCGCAACGGCTTCTGTGGTGTCATTAATCAGCCGCGAGCAGCCGCGGATTGAGACAAAATTATTGGTGCCATCACAGTCGGCCTGCGCCCCAGGCAACGACCGGCTGGGCTCAGACGTCACTGGCGGTAGCGCCGACTGGCCGGGACTGGACTGGCTGTCATCAGACTGCGCCATGGCGACCGTGGACGAAGCCATAGCGGACAGTGTGAACGTGAAAAGTGTAATCGCCGCGACTTCGGCGCCCCACCCTCGACCCACCCGCATCCGTCCCATCATTCCGCCCCCCGGCCTTGCGTTCGGCACGTCCCCACGCTCCGCGCAGTAGAGGTAACGGAGTGCACGCATCTTGACTAGCGACGACGTCGACTTTCACGCCGCTTGCGTCTGCCCGGCCTTACTGACATCGGCCATGAACTGACTTCGGCCATGAAAAAACGGCCATGAAAAAAGCGGCAACCAGGGCTGGTCGCCGCTTTTTGGTTTGGTCTGCTGCCGACAGCCTGGCTTGAGCCAGGGTCCGTCGCAACAGTTTACTGCGGACGGGCACGTGCCGTTTCGATCTTCTGCTGGCCTTCGGTGGTGATAGCGCGCAGCTGAACGAGAGTCGCGGTAAACTGATCAAAGAGTTGCTGCAACTGGTCCAGGTTACCGCTGGCAGCGGCGCTCGGTGTAGCGCCACCAGCCCCACCGGGCCCGGCGGCTCCGTCGGTTGGGTTCATTTTATATACTCCAACAGGTTAATTGGGCAGGTTCACCCGCGAACTTAACTACGCTTGGGCTTGCTGACCCGCAAGTTTCTTTGTTCTTGCAGGGTAAACGCTGCCACCGGTCCATCGCCTCGTCAACGTGAAATATCTTTTGTGGTATGTTTCGCTGTGTTACACAGTAACCTTAACTTGGTAGCGGCGATTGCCTTGCGCGCTGTGTCAAGCTTTGATGAGATGTCGATAAAAATCACCAAAGTGCGGGCAAAATCTGAACCTTAACGACGCTTGATGATCATTTACATTGAGATTTTCATCAGGGTATTTGTCTGACTTGCAGGAAACAATAAAAGTCATTGCGCTGCAACAAGCCGGTTTTTCCGCACAAATGTTTCTTAGCTTTGATGCAACGTGACGTCCCAGGGATTGCGGCCATGCTCGCTGTGAAGACTGCATTCAACCGGGGTCGTGCTGCTGCTGCAGCGGCCACTGCACCTTTGCGCACCGCGAGCGGCACAAGCCAACGCTCGAACCCCGCAGCTGCCATGATGGGCGCTCCATCCGCGCGGACGGTGTTCGCCCGCCTAACCGTCACCCAGGGCCGCCACGCCGGTGCCTCACTAGATCTGACCAAGCCGCAGACGACCATCGGCAGTGCACTGTCGAGCCATGTCGTGCTGACCGACGCGGATGTGCAGCCGCGCCACGCACTGATATCGTTTATGCCAGAAGGCACGAACGTCGATGGGGCCAGTTCTGACGTCCGCATGTCGGCGAAATTCAGCGCACGTTCGAAGTCGGCGGTGATGGCCACCATCGAGGCCATCGACGGCAATGTTCTGGCCGGTATTCAGCTGATTGAGGCTGGCCAGGCGATTGACGTGATCCTGCCGTGCACGCTGAAGTTCGGCAACTGTGCCGTTGAACTGACCCGCCCCAAAACCCAACGTTCCAGCCTGATCGGCAACCCAGCTACAAGCTCTCGCAGTAAGCGCTGGTGGCTTTGGCCTGCGGTCGCCACAGTTGCGGGCGCGACCGGGCTGTCCCTGCTCGGCCTGTATAAGACTGTGACCGGCGAATGGGCCCCGTCCAAGCTGGCCATGCCGCGCTTCGATAACATCAAAGTCGCCAGCCCGCGTGATGCCCAGAAAACTGCGATGGTCCAGCCCGTGCCGTCTGCCGCACCCGCACGCCCACTGACTGCAGCACCGACGTCTCTGGCATCAGGGGCCGCTGCTCCCGCCCTTGAACCAACGCCCGCAGTCCCATTACGGCCCACAGCGGTCGTCGTCACACCTACGCCCGCCGTCGCGAAACCGGCCAATGGCGAAGACCGCCAGGTCGCGGATTTACGGCAGCGGCTGCTGGCGGCCGGGCTCGACAAAGCCCTCAGCGTTGAAAAGCGCGGTAATTTGCTGGTCGTGGACGGCATCGTTAGCTCAGCCACTTACGGGCGCTGGCGCGAGGTCAAAGACGCCGTGTCGCTGACGGCCAACACCGCCGGGAGCGCGGGCAACAGCGTCATCACCGACCTCGTGAAAACCTCGACATCGGCGAATGTGCCCAACAACTCCATTGCCAGCGTCGTCCTCGGCAAGGCACCCTATGTCATGAGTACCAACGGACGCCGGGCCCGCGTGGGCGAAGTGCTGGAGGACGGCTGGACCGTCGAAGCCATCACCGCCGAAACCGTCACCATGCGGCGCGGCCAAACCGTGAACCGGATTAATCCAGCCGATGGGTTCAGCAAATGAAACCAGTACGCGGCCTCAGAGGCACTGTCGGTCCCACCTCGCTCGATCCCATGCGCGAGCCACAGGACATTGCGGCGACCGATGGCATCAGTCCGGCAAACGGTATTGCCGCTACCCAGGTGCAGCGCGTTCGCCGTCGTGACGAGTTGTTCGACGATGTCGATGAACCCACGGACGAGTTCACCGAAGAACCGATTATGTTCGGGCGGACGGCGGCGCTGGCCGCAACGCAGAAAGTCAGCCTCGGCGACCGCAGTCTTGAGGCCTTCCGCAGTGCCGACATCAGCGTGCTGATCGACCGGCTGATGGCCACCGCGCCAACCAGCGCGCCCCAGACCGCGCCGGCTGTCGAAGTGCTGCGTCGCCTCAAGCGACTGATGGATCTGACCGAGCGTCGCCGCACTGCCGCGCACCCGGTGGCCGGTCCAACTGCAGGTCCGCTGGCCGCTCGCGATGGCGTAAAACGCCTACCGCCACCGCCTCGACCAGATTTCGCCCCCCGTCGCACGCCCAATGCCCCGGCCGCCGACACCGATGGGCGGCCAGCCGACAGTGCCGTCAGCGCTGGCATCAAGTCGCCCCGGCCAGATAAGGACCGTCCGCAATGACGGCCCGCAAAACTGATGCCGATATGGCTGTTGATCTGGCGCGGCTCGCCCAGTTGTTCCTCAGTTATGGCAAACATGGCGCCGCCGATAAATTGCTCAATGCCGCCCTTGAGCTCGACACCAACAATCCCGCCGTCACACGCGTGCGGGCGTTCACCGCCTACAAAAGCGGCCGCTATGCTGAGGCCGTCGCATTGGCCCGTCAGGCCCGCGCTGCCGGTGCCATCGATAGCGCCAGCGCCCGATCAACAGGCCCGTCGACCTCGGCCGGGTTGGCCGCGATGGGGCTCTCGTTGGTGGAAGCCTTCAGCCTGATGTCGCTGGGCCGGACCACCGAAGCCGGTCAGCGATACGCCAGCCTTGATCAGCACCATTCCACTGCCCCCAGCGAGGATGCACTGCCCGAAGACCCGCCATCAGCCGGACGGCCTGCAGGCCGCATGAACTCAGAGTGACCCCGCCCGTCCAAGACACGCCGCCAGCGCCCCCAGACATGCCGCACGTCAACGTTTCGGAACCCAGATGCAAGTCGCGTTAGAACGTTTCTTCAGGGCTGCGTCCAGTCGTCAGGACCTGATCATTGTGTTCTTCATCCTGGCGGTTGTCGCCGTGATGATCCTGCCGCTGCCGACGTGGCTGATGGACGTGCTGATCGCGCTGAACATCACCATCGGCATTCTGTTTCTACTGCTGGCCGTCTACCTCAAGAACCCGCTGGAATTCTCGACGCTACCGGCCGCGATCCTGATTTCAACGCTGATCCGCATCGCCATCACCATCTCCACCACCCGCCTCATTCTGGTGCAGGGCGACGCCGGGTCGATCGTCGCGAGCTTCGGCGAATTCGTCGTCGGCGGCAACGTCATCGTCGGCTTGGTCGTGTTCATGATCATCGCCATCGCCCAGTTCGTGATCATCACCAAGGGGGCCGAACGCGTCGCGGAAGTCGCCGCCCGCTTCGCCCTCGACGCCCTACCCGGCAAGCAGCTCAGCATCGACAGTGACCTGCGTTCCGGCGATATCGACCGGTTCGAGGCCAAGCGCCGCCGCCAGAACCTGGAGCGCGAGAGCCAGTACTACGGGGCGATGGACGGGGCGATGAAGTTCGTCAAAGGCGATGCCATTGTTTCAATGATCGTCATTTTCATCAACCTGATCGGCGGCCTGATCATCGGCACCACCGTGCGCGGACTGGATGCCGGCACCGCCTTCAACACCTACGCGCTGCTGACGGTCGGTGACGGCCTGTCCGCCCAAATTCCAGCCCTACTGGTGGCCGTCAGCGGCGGCATTGTTGTCACCCGCGTCACCACGGAAACGTCCGAAAACCTCGGCTCAGACTTAGCGCGGGAACTGGTATCCAGCGCGCAGTCGCTGGCGATTGTTGCGGCAGCCCTGGTTGGTCTGGCGGCCGTACCGGGGTTCCCGACGCTGATCTTCCTGTCCATCGCTGCGATCTGCGGTGGCGGTGCGGCCCTGATCATGATGCGGGAAAAACGCTTGGCAGTGGCCAAAGCCGCCGAAGTTGCGACCGCCGGTGCACGCGCGCCCGGTGGCACAGGCCCCGGAGCCGCTGTCCAGACGCTCACAGCCCCCTCACGCACCGGCGACACGTTTGGCCTACGCGTCTCGGCCGACCTGGAGAAACACATCAATGGCGGCAAACTGCGGACCGCGCTGGATAGCGTGATCAGCCAAGCGGCGACCAAACGCGGCATCAAAATCGCCTCGCCGAGCTTTGCCGCCGACAAGTCGTTCCCCGATGGCACCGTCGTCTTCCTGGTTGATGGCGCACCATCGTGGCGTGGCCGCATCCCTACCGACAAGCTGTTTGCGCCCGTTGATCCGGAAATCGAAGCACTTGAGGGCATCACCGATGCCGAGAGGGCGGATCTACCGGGCCTGGGCAGCGGCATTTGGGTGTCACCGACCGTGGCGCAATCCCTGGCCGCTAAACGCATCACTGCGCTGCCAACTGAGGCCGTGCTGGCGCGACTGACCGACGGCATGATCGACCGCTGGTCGGCGCGCGCGTTCGGCCTGCAAGAAGCTGATGCTTGGCTCACCGATCTCGCGGGCAAAGGCTTCCAATCGCTGGTGCAGCTGGTCCGCCCCGCCGTGCCGCTGACCCGGATTGCCGACACGCTTCGCCACTTGCTGGCCGAGGGCGTTGGCATTTCCCAACCTCGGCTGGTATTGGAAGGCCTGATCGAGCTGGCACCGAAGGTCGATGACAACCACATGTTGGCGGACCATCTGCGGTTGCATCTGTCACGGCCGATCTCTTCCGACTACGCCGATGAAAGCCGCAGCATCCCGGCGTTCATCGTCGAACTTGACCTAGAGGAAGCCCTGCGTGAGGCGACCCGTGACGGACCGTCCGGCCTGCGCCTCAGCCTCGACTACGACAGCGCCCAGAACCTCACCCGGTTCCTACGCCAGTCGTTCGCGATTGATGCCGCAACGAAACCACGGCCGGTGTTGATGACGGCGTTCGACACGCGCCGCCAGCTGCGCCAGTTCGCCATCAGCAAGGGCCTGGA
>JAYSVA010000385.1:0-6551 GCA_043718785.1 Hyphomicrobiaceae bacterium | reverse complement strand
CGAGTGTGGTGATGACGGTGAACCGCTGTGCCACCAGGGCCGCCGCGTGGTACGCCGCCTCGCCGATGCCGATGACGGGTGCCGATGCAATCTGGCGGCAAGCATCCAGCCCGGTGTCGTCGAAGCAGGCGACAACGTGCGCATCAACGCCGTTGGCTTCGCCTTTGCGGATTTCCATCAGCAAGCCTGGCAGGCACAGGGCTTCGTCGTAGTAGCCCTCGATTGAAACGGGGCCGCTGGAGGAGGTGATCGCCTCGATGGTGGTGCCGCTGGCCGCCGCCTCGCGTGCCGCCCGGCCGATGGTCTCGGTCATGCTAGCGGTGGTGTTCGGATTGACGACGCGGATGCGCATGGCTCGTTATCCTTTGACGGGCGCGAACAGTGCAGCGGTGTCTGCCGTGCGGTGGCAGCGCACCAGATGGCCGGTGGCGAGGGCGACCGGCTCCGGCACCGTGGTCCGGCATTGATCGTTGGCCAAACTGCAGCGCGGTGCGAAGGCACAGCCGGGCGGCAGATTGGCGAGGTCAGGCGGGCTGCCAGGGATCGTCGGCAACCGCTTGCCCGACAGCTTGCCACCAGCGCCGCGTGTTGACAGCAAGCCGATGGTGTACGGATGGCGCGGCGAGCGGATGACATCGCGGACGCTGCCGATTTCGACGATGCGCCCGGCGTACATCACGGCGATGCGGTCCGCGACTTCGACGCCGACGGCGATATCGTGGGTGACGAAAATCATCGACAGCCCGAACTCGCGCTGCAGGTCGCGCAACAGCAGCAAGATCTGCACCTGCACGGTGGCATCGAGTGCGGTGGTCGGCTCGTCGGCGAGCAGTATCTTCGGGCGGCTGCACAGCGATAGCGCGATCATCGCGCGTTGCCGCATACCGCCGGACATCTCGTGCGGGTATGAGGCGAGACGTCGTTCAGGGCTTGGGATGCGCACCCGCTCGAACAGGTCGAGCGCGCGTTTCTGGGCGTCCTCGCGCGAGATCGGTTCGTGCTGGCGGATCGCCTCGGTGATCTGCTGGCCGATGGTGTAGACGGGGTCGAGCGCCAGCATCGGCTCCTGGAACACCATCGAGACTGTCTTGCCGCGGAAGTCCGTGAGTGCGCGGCCTTCGAGCGCCAGCACATCGGTGCCATCGACGCGGATGCGGCCCTCGAGCTTGGTCTTTTTCTCGTTGTGCAGGCGCAGCACCGAGCGCAGCGTCACGCTCTTGCCGGAGCCGGATTCGCCGAGCAGCGCCACGACTTCACCGGGACGCAGGGCGAGATCAACGCCGTCGACGGCGCGCACGGGCTTGGCGCCACCGGTGAAGGTGACCGTCAGGCCCTGGATGTCGAGGATTGGTTCGTTGCTTGATGGATCACTGGAGGTCATCGGGCGATCCTCTCGACGTCGAGGCCAGCTTTGCTGTGGCCGGAGGTGAGGTCATCCATATGGCAGGCGACCCGATGTTCCGGGCGTTTGGCTTCGGCCAGCACCGGCGACTTGGCGGAACACACAGCCTCAGCGAACACGCAGCGCGTGTGGAAGCGGCAGCCCGATGGCGGATCAATCGGGTTTGGTGGATCGCCTGCCAGCGGCGCTTTCTGCGTGCGATGGTCGGGGTCCATCGACAGCATCGAGCCGAGCAGGGCGGTGGTGTAGGGGTGACGGCTGTCGTTATACAGCGCCTCCGTCGGCCCGATCTCGACGACGCGGCCGAGGTACATGACCAGCACTCGGTCGGCCATGAAGCGAACGACATCGAGGTCGTGGCTGATGAAAATGTAGGTCAGGCCGAATTCGTCTTTGAGGTCGAGCAGCAGGTTCAGCACCTGTGCCTCAACCGACTTGTCGAGCGCGGACACGGACTCGTCGAGCAGCAGGATTTTCGGCTCGAGCGCGAGGGCGCGGGCGATGTTGACGCGTTGGCGTTGGCCGCCGGATAGCTCATGCGGATAGCGCCCGGCAAAGCGCACGGGGTCAAGGCCGACGCGCTCCAGCAGTTTGCGCGCCCGGCGAACGGCGTCGGACCGGGAGATGCCGTGCACCGTCGGACCGTAGGCAATCGAGTCTTCGATGATCATGCGCGGATTGAGCGAGGCGTAGCTGTCCTGGAACACCATCTGCACTTGCGCGCGGAATGCCTTCATCGGTAGCTCGGATGAGCCCGCCGCCTTGCCGCCGAGGATGGCGGTGCCGCTGTCCGGTTTGATCAGCTGCATGATCAGCCGGGCGGTGGTTGACTTGCCGCAACCGGACTCGCCGACGATGCCGAGCGTTTCGCCCGCCTTGACGTCGAACGATACGCCGTCGACGGCGCGTACAACTTTGCCGGCCCGGCCGAACATGCCGGTTTTGATCGGGAAGTGCTTCACCAGGTCGGTGATCTGCAGCAGGGGAGGAGGCGCTGTGGTCATGCCTTGATGTCCATCGCTGAACGCAGACCGTCGGTCAGCAGATTGAACGAGATCGAGGTGACGAAGATCATCAAGCCCGGAATGGCGCAGAGCAGCGGCTGGGTGTACATGGCGGTGCGCAAGTTGTTGAGCATCAGGCCCCACTCCGGCTCTGGCGGTTTGACGCCGAGGCCCAAAAACGACAGGCCGGATGCAAGGATCATCGACACCGCAATCAGGCTCATGGCGTAGACCAGGATCGGGCCGAGCACGTTGCCGAGAATGTGGTGGCGGATGATCGACAATGAACCGGCACCGCTGGCGTGGGCCGCTTCGACGTAGTCGCGGGTCCGTACGCTGGTGGTGACGCTTTCGGCGATGCGCGCAATCGGCGGGATGAACACCACTGTCAGCGAGATCAGGCCGTTGGCGATGCCTGCTCCCAATGCGCCGGACAGGGCGATGGCGAGCAGCACCGAAGGGAATGCGAAAAATACGTCCATGATGCGCATCAGGATGGTGTTGACGAGGCCGCCGAGATAGCCAGCGGCAATGCCAATCATCGAGCCGATGAATAGAGCGATGAACACCGGTGTGACGCCCATAAACAGTGACAGCCGTGCGCCGTAGATCAGGCGGGTGACCATATCGCGGCCAAGCTCATCCGTGCCGAGCGGGAAGTCCGGGGTGCCCGGTGGTTTCAGGCGGCGCAACGCCATGCCCTTGTAGGGATCGTTCGGTGCCACCCATGGGGCGAAGATCGCCAGCAGGACGATGGTCAAAATGAGGGCAAGGGCGGCCATCGCCACCGGATCTTTCCGGAAGCGCCGCCAGACCGTCGACCAATAGCCCGGCGAGCGGACGATGGCGGTCGGCACAGTCGTGATGTCGTTAATGGATTGCATGGCTCAGCTCCGCTGTACGCGCGGATCGAGCGCTGTCTGAATGACGTCCACCACCAGATTGAGCACCACGAAGAAGATCGCCAGCACCAAAATAGTTCCCTGCAGCACTGGCAGATCGCGCTGGAAAATGGCGTCGTTGAGCAGCAAGCCCGTGCCCGGCCACGAGAACACCGTCTCGATCAGAATTGAGCCGCCGAGCAGATAGCCGAGCTGGATGCCCATCACCGCCAGCGCTGTTGGTGCCGCGTTCTTGACGACGTGGCGGAACACGCCGAACGACGACAAGCCCTTAGCCTTCAGCCCGGCGATGAACTCTTGCGACAGCGTTTCGGCAACGAGGGCGCGGACGGTGCGGGCAATGATGCCCATCGGAATGAATGACATGGTGACGGCGGGCAGGATCATGTGGCGGACATGCGCCCAGTTCCACACCCAGTTGTCGGAGCCGCCAGGGCCGGCACCCGTTGGTGGCAACCAGCCGAGGGTGACGGCGAAGATAATCACCAGCACCATGCCGAGCCAATAGTGCGGCACGGAGACGCCGATCACCGAAATGGCGGACGCGAGTTTGTCGATCCAGGTGTCGCGGAAATAGCCAGCAACGAAGCCGAACAGCGTGCCCAGCATAAAGCCGATGAAGGTGGCGAGCGCTGCTAGCATCAGCGTGTTCGACACGGCCTTGCTCACCTCAGCGATGACCGGGCGGTTGGTGCGGATTGAGGTGCCGAGATCGCCAGTGAGGGCGCGGGCGAGCCACTTGAGAAATTGTTCCAGGTAGGGGCGGTCGAAGCCATACAGCTTCATCAGCTGCTGCTTCAGCTGCTCCGACGCATCGGGCGGCAGCACCGACACCAGCGGATCACTGGGGGCCATGTGCACAAGCATAAAGCAGACGATCGCCACGCCGAGCATAATCGGCAGCGTGTAGACAATGCGTTTCGCGATGTAGGTGAGCATCGGTGATGCGTTACTTTTCGGATTAGGTTGTCGCCCACCTCCCGATTTCCCGGAATCCGTTTCGAGCGAAGCTCGATCCGGAGATCCGGGATCTTCACAGTTGAATGTGAGGTGAAACGTAGCCCCGCGGATAATGGTGAAGACCCCGGATATCAGAACAGCGCGAGCGCTGATCTGATTCCGGGGAACCGGATAGTTCTTACTCCATGCTCATCGGTGCCAGATCGATGAACCAGCTCTTGGGCTGCACGACGCCCTTAAGTTTGGCGCTCATCGCGCGTGCGCCGACGTCATGCGCGACCCACAGGAACGGAGCCTCATCAACAATCTTGGCGTGCAGATTAGCGAGCGCCGCATCGCGGTCTTTATCGGCGAACGAGGTGCGCGCCTTGGCGATCAGGTCGTCGAGTTCCGGCGACGTGAAGTAACCCCAGTTGTTCGAGGTCGGCGGCACGGTCTTGGACGAGGTGAAGCGGACCATGGCGAAGAACGGGTCCATCGCCGCGTATGACACGTTGGTGGCATGCGCCCCGCGCGAGGTCGGGTCCTTGGCACCGGCGCGCCAGTTGGTGAACAGCGCGTTCCACTCAACAACGTCAAGCTCGACGTCGAAGAAGCACTCCTTTAGCGCCTGCTGCAGATACTCGTTCATCGGGATCGGCTGCATCTGGCCAGAGCCCGAAGCCGACGTGATCGTCTTCACTTTCAGGCGCTTGGTCGCGCTGAAACCGGCTTCGGTCATCAGCTTCTTGGCGGCGTCCAAGTCATACCTGATGTCGAACTTCGGGTTGCCCCACCACGGGTGACCGGGTGGCACGGTGCCTTTCGGAATTTCCATCAGGCCGTTCAGAGCCGTCTTCAGCTCCGCGCGGTTGACGCACAGGTTGGCAGCGTGGCGGACGCGCTTATCGAGCCAAGGTGAGCCTTCGGCAAATGAGAACTGCCATGGCCAGACGTGCGGCTGGGCGTTAGCCTTGATGACAAAGCCTTTGTCCTTGATGCTTTTGACGGCATCCGGAGCTGGGTTTTCGATCCAGTCGACCTGGCCAGACAGCAGCGCTGCGGTGCGGGCGTTGGCTTCCGGCATCGGCAGCAGTACGACGCGGTCAATCTTGGCGAGGCGCTTCGGATCCCAATAGGTCGGGTTCTTGACGTATTCGACGCGCTCACGTGGGCTGAACTTCGACATCTTGAACGGGCCCGAGCCGGATGCGTCCGACGCGAATGCCGCCCAAGCCTGCTTGGCGCGCTCAGCCTTGTCGGCGACGGTAGCCAGAGCATCAAACTTCTTCTGCCAATGCGCAGGCGACGCGATAAACAGGTTGGTCAGGTTGATCGGCAGGAAGCTGTCCGGTTCCTTCGTTGTCAGTTCGACGGTCAGGTCATCGATCTTCTTGGCCGACAGCAGGTTCGGCATGCGCGAAACGGTGACGCCGATCTGATCAGGCGCGAAGTGTGCGGCCTCTTTGTCGAGCACCTTCTGGACGTTCCAGACGATGGCATCGGCCTTCAGGTCAGAGCCGTCATGGAATTTTACGCCTGGACGCAGCTTGAACGTCCATTTGGTCTTGTCGGCCTCAGACACGGCCCACTCGGTGGCCAAGCCTGGAATGAGCACGCTGGCCTTTTCCTCGGATGACAGATCCCAATGCGTCAGTGCATCGTAGAGAGGAATGCCAGTAAAACGGTTGCCTTCAAAACCCTGATCCGGCTGGCCCGAGGTTTTCGGGATATCCGCCGCGGTCATGCCGATGCGCAGCACCTTTTCCTGTGCCGACGCCAGCGGTGCCATGACCATTGGCAAGGCGCCAAACATTAAGGCTGCGGTCAGTGTTTTGAGCGGCCGCGACGCACGCGACTTAAGTTTCCACATCATCATTCCCCGTTGTGCCTGAGTACTGGACGCATTTAGGCACGCCAGACCCAGCATGCCTAGTGGGGAAGCGTCCAAATTTTTGGCAGTCGATGCTTATTGCCAGTGCAATCAGGTGGCACCGTTGGGGAAAACTATTTTGCCTGGACCGATCAGCCCCCCTGTTTGCGTAAGCCGATCCGGCAGATCTGATGCCAGACGAGGTTAGCGGCGTTCCCGGGCACGGCGCATTTAATGTGTCGCGTCCGGCACTGAGGCCTTCTTTTTAGCAATGAACGCGCGCAGAGCCTCATCAACTCCGTCGTCAATGCGGCATTATTCGGGGTGTTGTTGTCGGCTATGGCGGGTCTCGTGTCGGGGGCCCGAAGTAGTCGCGCTGGCGCGCGGGTTGGTGGGGCGCCCGCGCGCTACAGCCTCGCTCAATTGTGTCC
>JAYSVA010000384.1:0-16914 GCA_043718785.1 Hyphomicrobiaceae bacterium | reverse complement strand
CAGGCTTCGAAGATGGCCTGAAGGGCTGCAAAGCCGGTGACGAAAAGGTCATCACCGCGACCTTCCCGGAAGATTACGGTGCCAAGGAACTGGCTGGTAAAACCGCCAAGTTCGAGACCAAAGTGAAGGAAGTTTCGGCCCCAAAGAAGGTCGAGATCAATGACGAATTCGCCCAGTCGCTCGGCGCCACCGATCTGCTCAAACTGCGCGAACTGATCGAAGGCCAGATCCAGCGTGAGCATGATCAGGCATCACGGGCTAAGCTGAAGCGCGCGCTGCTTGATGCGCTTGATAAGACGCATAATTTCACGTTGCCGCCGACTCTGGTCGCCAGCGAGTTCGAGAACATCTGGGGCCAGGTGACGGCCGAGATGAAGCGCGCCGAGCAGAGCTTCCCGCATGAAGGCAAGACCGAGGAAGAAGCTCGCGCCGAGTATCAGAAGATTGCTGAGCGCCGCGTCCGTCTCGGCCTGATCATCGGTGAAATCGGCGACAAGAATCAAGTCCAGGTCTCGCAAGACGACCTGCGCCGCGCGCTGATGGAACAGGCCCGCCGGTTCCCAGGCCAGGAAAAGATGATCTACGAGTATTACGAGAAGACCCCAGGTGCGGTTGCCGAGCTGCGCGCGCCGATCTTTGAGGACAAAGTGATCGATTTCATCATCGACGCCGCTAAGCCAACCGATAAATCGGTCAGCAAAGAAGAGCTATTCAAGCAAGACGACGCCGAACTGGCCTAAGTCGCGTCAGAGGCTGCGGGCAATGGACCCGCAGCCGCGTTTGACCCAACGCCGAGACTCCCCTGAGGCAAGACGACGCTCACACGCAAAACGGGTCATCCGTCGTCAAAATTGATCACCGTCCGCACGGGAGACAGCGGGCCCCGCCCTTGAAATTCAACGGCCGAGGGCGGACATTAGGAACAGTGATTCCTGGCAAACATACCTACCGCACCCTTGATCTGCAGGGTATGCGCTCGCCAAACTCGACGTAGATTACTTTCACGACCTGACCTCCACGAACGGACCCCACCGATGAGCGACCCAACCGCAACGTATTGGCCGAGAGTTGTCGAACAGTCCGCGCGTGGGACACAAGATTACGACCTGACCTCGCGCATGCTCAAGGAGCGGATCATTTTTGTGATCGGCGAAGTTGAAGACTACATGGCGACGTCGATTTGCATGCAGTTGCTGTACTTGGAGGCTGAGAACCCCAAGAAGGAAATCGCCATGTACATCAACTCGCCGGGCGGTGTCGTCACGGCGGGCATGGCGATCTATGACACGATGCAGTTCATCAAATGCCCGATTGCGACGCTGTGCATCGGCCAGGCCGCATCAATGGGCTCGTTGTTGTTGACAGCTGGTGCCAAAGGCATGCGTTACGCCCTGCCGCATGCTAGCATCATGGTTCACCAGCCATCGGGCGGCGCTGGCGGCAAAGTCTCCGATATGGAGCGGACGATTGAAGACATTATCCGGATGAAAAAGCGACTGAACGAGATTTACGTCAGCCACACCGGCCGCAGCTACGACGAGATCGAGACCAAGCTGGATCGCGATACGTTCATGACCGCCGACCAAGCCAAAGAGTTCGGCTTGATCGACAAAGTGCTCTCCACGCGTGACGAACTCGGTGGCGCGCTCGCCACCACAACGTCGTAAACGGGAGCAAATCATGATCGATATTCAGTCCCTACGTCAGATGATGGCCGACTCGAGCAATTCGGCAGAAAAACAAGCCATGATCCGTGATTCGGCAGCGCGCGCCGCCTTGAACTGGCCCATCGTTATCGAGCAGACGGCACGTGGCACAGAAGGCTACGACCTGCCGTCGCGGATGCTGAAGGAGCGGATCATTTTCGTGATCGGTCCGGTGCAGGACCAGATGGCGACCTCGGTGTGCATGCAGCTGCTGTTTCTTGAGGCCGAGAACCCCAAGAAAGAGATCTCGATGTACATCAACTCGCCCGGCGGGTTGGTGACAGCGGGTATGGCGATCTACGACACGATGCAGTTCATCAAACCGCTGATCTCAACGATGTGTATCGGTCAAGCCGCGTCAATGGGCTCGCTGCTGCTGTGCGCCGGCTCACCGGGCATGCGCTACGCACTGCCGAATGCCCGCATTATGGTGCATCAACCTTCGGGCGGCGCGCGCGGCAAAGTCTCGGACATGGAGCGCACGGTGGAGGACATCATCCGCACCAAGCGCCGCTTGAACGATGTTTACGTCAAACACACCGGCAAGACGCTAGACCTGATCGAGAAGACGTTGGATCGCGACTCGTTCATGTCGGCACAGCAGGCGCTGGAATTCGGCCTGATCGACAAAGTCATTTCGGAACGTCCGGATCTTGGTGCCGCCGCCAAACCAGCGTCTTAACGGGGCACCCAAGGGTTGCCTATGCAGCATTTGGGGTACTGGCCTGCCTGGGCCGCATTGCCGACACGAATTCCCTGCACCGTCTCGGATAAGGCGGTAAGGTGCTAGCAAGCCTGTTATGTAGTAATCGACGAATCAAAGTTTGTGTGGGAGCGTAGACTGAGCCGTTAATCCATTCTTGGTTCGGCAACATCTAGCATGCACGGACTGGCGCAAATTGGCCTGAGAGTTGTAAGTGACGCGGTAGTTGCAGGAACTGGGGACAGTCGTCAGGGTCGGCCCTGATTGAACTCCTGGTATGGCTCGAGAGAACTTATGGCTAACGAAAAAAACACCCTTTACTGCTCCTTCTGCGGCAAGAGCCAGCATGAGGTTCGCAAACTCATTGCCGGTCCGACCGTGTTCATCTGCGATGAGTGCGTCGAGCTGTGCATGGACATCATCCGCGAGGAAAACAAGAACACCCTCGTTAAATCAAAGGATGGCGTGCCCTCTCCGCAAGAGATCAAGGGTGTTCTCGATGGTTATGTGATCGGCCAGGACCACGCTAAACGCGTGCTCGCGGTCGCCGTCCACAACCATTACAAGCGGCTCAATCACTCAGCCAAGAACAACGATGTCGAACTGAACAAGTCGAACATCCTGCTCGTCGGTCCGACCGGTTGCGGCAAGACCTTGTTGGCCCAGACGCTCGCCCGCATCCTCGACGTACCGTTCACGATGGCTGACGCGACGACATTGACCGAAGCCGGTTACGTCGGTGAAGACGTCGAAAACATCATTTTGAAGCTGTTACAGGCCGCCGACTATAACGTCGAGCGCGCACAGCGTGGCATCGTCTACATCGACGAAGTCGACAAGATCAGCCGCAAGTCGGACAACCCGTCGATCACTCGCGACGTGTCGGGCGAAGGCGTGCAGCAGGCCCTCCTGAAGATCATGGAAGGCACTGTCGCGAGCGTTCCGCCGCAAGGCGGCCGCAAGCATCCGCAGCAGGAGTTCCTGCAGGTCGATACGACGAACATCCTGTTTATTTGCGGCGGCGCATTTGCTGGCCTCGAAAAGATCATCTCTCGTCGTGGCAAGGGGTCGTCAATTGGCTTCGGCGCCGCCGTGATGGGTCCAGATGAGCGCCGCACCGGTGAAATCCTGCGCGGTGTCGAACCGGAAGACATGCTGAAGTTCGGCTTGATCCCCGAGTTCATCGGTCGTCTTCCGGTGATCGCGACCCTGGAGGATTTGTCGGAATCGGCTCTGGTGCAGATCCTCAGCGAGCCGAAGAACGCCATCGTCAAGCAGTACCAGCGCCTGTTCGAGATGGAAGACACCAAGCTCACCATCACCAACGAAGCCCTGAAGTCGATTGCGCGCCGTGCCATTGATCGCAAAACCGGCGCACGTGGTCTGCGGTCGATCATGGAAGGCATTCTACTCGACACGATGTTCGATCTGCCTGGCTTGAAGGGCGTCGAAGAAGTTGTGATCGGACCAGAAGTCGTCGATGGCGGCGCGAAACCATTGCGCATCTATTCAGACCGGGCCGAGGAAAAGGGCTCGTCGGCCTAAACCTTCGTCGTAGAGTTCCCTCCGCATTGACTAAATGACAGTCTGGGGCTTGGCTTTTTCAGTCCAGGCCCCATTTGTTAGGGGCAGCAACAAGCCGCAAACTTGGGACGGTGGCACGCTCCTAGGTCAATCTCTCGGGGATAGGTCACTTGCCTGTCTCCTGCCACGGTTGCGCCGCACGGATGGCTTGACCATCGCCCACGGTGGGATGGTTCGCTAGGTCGGTTAGCGCAACGGTTACGTATCACGTCTGATGCATCAAGTCTGTTCGGCTTTAAAGTGGGACGCCGGAGTGATCCGGCTACCCAAGAAAGAGACAAGCCCTATGAGTGAAGATACCAAGTCAAAGGCGTCATCGAAGGAGCTGTATCCAGTCCTTCCGCTGCGGGACATCGTGGTATTCCCTTATATGATCGTGCCGTTATTCGTCGGTCGCGAGAAATCGATTGCGGCACTCGAAGAAGTCATGAAAACCGACAAGCATATTCTGCTTGCCGCCCAGAAGAACGCGGGCGACGACGAACCAGCGACCGATGCGATCTTCCAGGTCGGCACGCTCGCCTCCGTGTTGCAGCTACTGAAGTTGCCAGACGGCACCGTCAAGGTGCTGGTCGAAGGCACCGCGCGCGCCAAGATCGTCCGCTACACCGATAATGCCGAGTACTTCGAAGCCGAAGTCGTGCGCATCGCTGATGATGTCGGCTCCAAGGAAGAGATCGAAGCGCTGTCACGTTCGACTGTGTCGCAGTTCGAAAACTATGTGAAACTGAACAAGAAGATCAGCCCAGAAGTACTTGGCACGATCAGCCAGATCGAGGACTACTCGAAGCTGGCCGACACCATCGCCTCGCACTTGGCCGTGAAGATTTCCGACAAGCAGGAAGTGCTTGAGACCACCACGGTTTCGGCTCGCCTGGAGCGCGTGTTCACGCTGATGGAGAGCGAAATCTCCGTCCTGCAGGTCGAGAAGAAAATCCGCTCACGCGTCAAGCGCCAGATGGAGAAGACGCAGCGCGAGTACTATTTGAATGAGCAAATGAAGGCCATTCAGAAGGAATTGGGCGACACCGAAGAACGCGACGATATCGCCGAGTTCGAGGAAAAAATCGAACAGACCAAGCTCTCGAAGGAAGCCAAGGACAAAGCCCTGGCCGAACTTAAGAAGCTGCGCCAGATGAGCCCGATGTCGGCCGAAGCGACCGTCGTCCGCAATTACCTCGATTGGATTCTGTCGATTCCTTGGGGCGTGCGCGGCAAGGTCAAGAAGGACCTCACCGAAGCCCAGGCTGTGCTCGATAAAGAGCACTATGGGCTTGAGAAGGTCAAAGAGCGCATCGTCGAGTATCTCGCCGTGCAGAACCGTACGAACAAGCTGAAGGGCCCGATCCTCTGCCTCGTCGGTCCTCCCGGCGTCGGTAAGACCTCGCTTGGCAAGTCGATTGCCAATGCGACGGGTCGCGAGTTCGTGCGTATGTCGCTTGGCGGCGTTCGCGATGAAGCCGAAATCCGCGGACATCGCCGCACCTACATCGGTTCGATGCCCGGTAAGGTCATCCAGTCGATGAAGAAGGCGAAGAAGACCAACCCACTGTTCTTGCTCGACGAGATCGACAAGATGGGTTCAGACTTCCGTGGCGATCCGGCGGCAGCGTTGCTTGAGGTGCTCGATCCCGAACAGAACGGCACGTTCAATGATCACTATCTGGAGGTCGACTATGATCTCTCGAACGTGATGTTTGTGACGACTGCCAACACGCTGAACATTCCGCCGGCCCTGATGGACCGCATGGAGATCATCCGTCTCGCCGGTTATACCGAGAACGAGAAGGTTGAGATCGCCAAGCGCCATCTGATTAGCGAAATGCAGGCTGACCATGGCCTTGAAACCCACGAGTGGGTGATCGAGGATGGCGCGCTGCGCGAAGTGATCCGTCGCTACACGCGCGAAGCTGGTGTTCGTAGCCTTGGCCGCGAGATCGCTAAGCTTGCCCGGAAAGCCGTCAAGGAAATCCTGACGACGCCGGGTAAGAAGACGGTGAAGTTCACCGCTGAAAATCTCGAAACCTATCTCGGCGTGCCAAAATACCGGTACGGCGAAGCGGAACTCGAGGATGCCGTTGGCGTGGTGACGGGCTTGGCGTGGACGGAAGTCGGCGGCGAGATCCTGACCATCGAAGGCGTGATGATGCCGGGTAAAGGCAAGATGTCGGTTACCGGCAACTTGCGTGATGTGATGAAGGAATCGATCCAGGCGGCGCAGGCTTATGTCCGCTCTCGCTCAGTTGATTTCGGCATCCCCGCATCGATGTTCGAGCGCAAGGACATCCACGTCCACGTGCCCGAAGGTGCGACACCGAAAGATGGTCCGTCTGCAGGCGTCGCGATGGCCACGGCGATCATATCGGTACTGACCGGCATTCCGGTACGCAAAGATGTCGCCATGACCGGTGAGATCACCTTGCGTGGCCGCGTGCTGCCGATTGGCGGTCTGAAGGAGAAGCTGTTGGCCGCATTACGCGCCGGCATCAAAACAGTTCTGATCCCTGATGAAAACGTCAAGGATCTGGCTGACATTCCGGATGAAGTGAAAGCCAAACTGGAGATCATCCCAGTGGCCCGCCTCGACGATGTGTTGAAGGTTGCTCTGGTCCGCGTGCCAGATCCGATTGCCTGGGAAGAGACGCCGGCAGTTGCAGCGGTGGAGCCAGACAAAGGCACACCGCGAATCACAGCTCACTAAAATTCAGTCGACGTACTGAAATTCTAAGTTGCGAGAAACGGCCCCGATCAACACTGATCGGGGCCGTTTTGTATGTATCCACACACAAAACCCACTTTTTCCCCGTGTTTTCGGGCGTTTTTCGGTATTTTTCCTCTTGACGGACGCTGCGCAAACGCGTTGTTTGCGGGCTCTGCTGTCAAATTGCAGCAGCATTTGCGGGCCAACGCGGGTGTCTCCCCACACTGACGTTGTTGGCATCCTCAGGATAAGGATAAAAGGTTATGAGCAAAAAAGACGCGGTCGACGCAGTCGCCGAACACGCTGAGATCACTAAGGACAAAGCCGGCATCGCCGTCGACGCCCTGATCAGCTACATTGAGAAGACGCTGAAGGCTGGCGAAGAAGTTTCGCTGCCGCCACTCGGCAAGTTCAAGATCACCAAGCGCAAGGCCCGCACCGGCCGCAACCCGTCAACGGGCGCCGAGATCAAGATCCCTGCTTCGAACGTGCCAAAGTTCCAGCCATCGAAGACACTGAAAGATCACGTCAACAAGCGTTGATTGTGGTTTGCTTTCTCGGGCCCGTATCGTAACCACGATGCGGGCCCGATTGTTTTTATATCGCTCAAATTCTTGGGGCCTGCATTCAACTTAGAGGCCACTGCCTGTGTCTGACTTCAAACCTGTGCCCCTTGACCCGCTGGAGCGCGAGATTGCGCGCCGCCGCACATTTGCGATCATTTCGCATCCCGACGCTGGCAAGACAACGTTGACCGAAAAGCTGCTGCTGATGGGCGGCGCGATTCAGCTGGCCGGTCAGGTTAAGGCCAAGGGCGACCGCCGCCGCACCCGTTCCGACTGGATGAAGATCGAGCAGTCACGCGGCATCTCCGTCGTCACCTCTGTCATGACATTCGAATACGCGCCCGCCGACCCGACCAAGGCCATCGGTGGAGACGTGAGCATTAAGGCCGTGCTCAACCTGCTCGATACGCCAGGCCACGAGGACTTCTCCGACCACACCTACCGGACGCTGACGGCAGTCGACGCCGCCGTGATGGTAATCGACGCCGCTAAGGGCATCGAAGCGCGAACCCGCAAGCTGTTCGAGATCTGCCGCCTGCGCGACATTCCGATCATCACCTTCATCAACAAGATGGACCGCGAGGCCCGCGAACCGCTGGAGATCCTCGACGAGATCGAGCAGGTGCTAGCACTCGATACCGCACCGATGGTCTGGCCGATTGGCAAAGGCCGCGACTTCAAGGGCACGTTCGACCTCAGCCAAGGCGTCAACGCCGGACGCGTCCGCCAGCTCGACGTGGACGGCGCAGCGACCTCCACCACAGGCCCCGACGACGACTTCTTCGACACCCTGTTGGAACCCGACGACGTCGCCCGCTGGCGCGAAGAAGTTGGCCTGGTCCGTGACGCTTGCGGCCGCTTCGATATGAACGCGTTCCGAGATGGTACGCTCACGCCTGTGTTCTTTGGCAGCGCGCTGAAGAACTTCGGCGTCGTTGATTTGCTTGATGCGTTGGTTGCCTACGCACCACCACCGCGCGACCAAAAGGCAGAGACCCGGACGGTCACTGCGTCAGAACCAAAGATGACCGGCATCGTCTTTAAGATCCAGGCGAACATGGATCCGAACCACCGCGACCGCATCGCGTTCATGCGCGTCTGTTCCGGCAAGCTGTCACGTGGCATGCGGGTCAAGCTGGTGCGCACAGGCAAGACGATGGCCTTGAGCAGCCCGCAGTTCTTCTTCGCCCAGGACCGCGCTCTGGCCGAGGAAGCCTACGCCGGTGACGTCGTCGGCATTCCCAACCACGGCACCCTGCGCATCGGCGACGCACTAACCGAAGGCGAGGATTTGACCTTCATGGGCATCCCGAGCTTCGCGCCGGAAATCCTCCGCCGTGTTCGCCTTGACGACGCCATCCGGGCGAAGAAGCTACGCACGGCGCTGCAGGAGATGGCCGAGGAAGGCGCCGTGCAGCTGTTCACGCCAATTGATGGCGCGCAGCCCATTGTCGGCGTCATCGGCCAGCTGCAGCTCGACGTGCTGGCCGACCGGCTGGCCAACGAATACGGCCTGCCCATCGGTTTTGAAGTGTCTGCCTTCGATACGGTCCGCTGGATCGCCGGAGAGCGCGCCACGCTGGATCAGTTCGTCTCGAAAAACCGTTCGGCCATCGCCGAGGACATCGACGGCGCCCGCGTGTTCTTCGCGACCTCGACATTCAATCTCAATTGGACCCAGGAACGCGCCCCGGACGTCAAGTTCACCGACATCAAAACGGTGATCCGGAGTTAGGCGTCAGAGCAGCCCCCAGCGAGAGAACACTCCATGGCATCACCCTATCCGCACCTGCTCGCCCCCCTTGATCTTGGCTTCACCACGCTCAAGAACCGTGTGCTGATGGGGTCGATGCACACCGGGCTTGAGGACAACGTCAAGGACTTCCCCAAGCTTGCCGCTTACTTCGCCGAGCGCGCGCGCGGTGGCGTCGGGCTGATGGTGACTGGCGGGTTCGCCCCCAATGTCGAGGGCTGGCTGTCGCCATTCGGATCACGCTTGGCGACCTCGCGGGCGGCAAAATCGCATCATGTCATCACCGATGCGGTGCACCAAGATGGTGGCAAAATCGTATTGCAGATTTTACATGCCGGACGTTACGGCTATTCACCCTTCTCAATTGCACCTTCGGCGATTAAGTCACCCATTACGCCGTACAAGCCGCGCGAAGTCTCGATTGGCGGCATCGAACGGCAAATCAAATGCTTTGTCCGCGCCGGGAAGCTCGCCCGTGACGCCGGTTATGACGGCGTCGAGGTGATGGGCTCCGAAGGTTATTTCATCAACCAGTTCCTGTGCACGGCCACCAACAAGCGCACCGACAAATGGGGCGGGTCCTACGAGGCCCGTATGCAGCTGCCGATCGAGATTGTGACGCGGATGCGTGAAGCCGTCGGCAAAGATTTCATCATCATCTACCGGCTATCGATGATGGACCTCGTGCCCGAGGGCCAGACCTGGGATGAGGTGGTGATGCTCGCCAAAGGCATCGAGCGGGCCGGCGCGACCATCATCAATACCGGCATCGGCTGGCATGAATCACGGGTGCCCACCATTGCCACGTCGGTGCCGCGCGCGGCGTTCGCCTGGGTGACGAAGAAGCTGAAGGGTGAGGTTGGCATTCCGCTGATCACCACCAACCGCATTAACACGCCGGAGGTTGCTGAAGGCATCATCGCCGGTGGTTCGGCCGATATGGTGTCGATGGCGCGGCCGTTTCTCGCCGATCCGGAGTTCGTCAACAAGGCTGCGGCTAACCGCGCCCTCGATATCAACACCTGCATCGGCTGCAATCAGGCGTGCCTGGATCACATCTTCAACCAGAAGACAGCGTCGTGCCTGGTCAATCCGCGCGCCTGCCACGAAACTGAACTGGTCTTCACCAAAGCCGCCGCAAAGAAACGCATCGCCGTGGTTGGCGCCGGACCGGCTGGCCTGGCGTGCTCGACCGAACTGGCCGCCCGCGGCCACGACGTCCACCTGTTCGACAGCGCCGCCCGGATCGGCGGCCAGTTCAACATGGCGAAAATAATTCCGGGCAAAGAAGAGTTCCACGAAACCCTGCGCTATTTCGACAGGCGCATTACCGCGACCGGCGTCACCCTCAAACTCAACCACCGTGTCGCTGCCGACGAATTGAAAGGATTCGACGAGGTCGTCATTGCCACGGGCGTGACGCCGCGCAATCCGAAAATTCCGGGCCAGGACGGCCCCAACGTGCTCAGCTACATCGACGTGCTGCTGCACAAAAAGCCGGTTGGCAAACGCGTCGCCGTCGTTGGCGCAGGCGGCATTGGCTTCGATGTCTCGGAGTTCCTGGTCGAAGATCATTCGCCGACAATGGACCTCGCCGCCTGGAAACGCGAGTGGGGCGTTGGCGACCCATCCACAACCCGCGGCGGTCTGATCAAGCCCGAAGTGTCCCCACCAGCGCGACAGGTGTATCTGTTGCAACGCAAAGCCACACAGCCTGGCAAAGGGTTGGGGAAATCCACCGGCTGGATCCACCGTGCAGCTCTGAAGAAGAAGAACGTCGAGATGATCGCCGGGGCCAATTACGACGGCATCGATGCCAAGGGCCTGCACATCTCATTTGGCGAAACGCGGACCAAGCCGACCCTGCTTGAGGTCGATACCATCGTGCTGTGCACGGGCCAGGAGCCGTTACGCGAACTGGTGGCCCCACTTGTAGCCGCTGGCATCAAGACGCACATCATCGGTGGCGCGTTTGAAGCCGGTGAGCTTGATGCCAAGCGGGCCATCGATCAGGGAACCCGGCTGGCCTATCAGCTATAACTTGCGAAAGGCGCAACAGCCATGGAAGTCAGAGACAGCAACGGCGCGATCTTGAAGGACGGCGATAACGTCACGCTGATCAAAGACCTCAAGGTCAAGGGCAGTTCGACCACGCTGAAGCGCGGCACCATGATCAAAGGCATCCGGTTGACCGGCGATCCTGACGAAATCGATTGCAAACACGAGAAAGTCAAAGGGCTCGTATTGCGTACCGAGTTCGTCAAGAAAGCGTAACAGCGACCAGGGCCGGACGTCTAGGATCGCCCGGCCCCGACCATCATTACATCGCAGGCATAATCGCGATGTCGATGATTTTGCCCTGCACGCCTGCGATCTTAGCTGCCGACGTCGCTTTGCCAGTGGCGAGATCGACCGAGAACAGTTCAGCGCCGGCCATCAGCCAGGCCGCATTGCCACCTTTGCCATCGGACGAGATATCGAACGCCACCGGACCATCGAGCTTGATGCCGAGTGCGCCGATCGTATTCAGGATGCCGTCGTTCGGCGGCGCTTGTTTCACCAAGACCCCGGCCGCGACATCGATATCGTATAATGCAGTCTCCTTGGTGCCTGCGAAGCTGTTGGTATAGGCCCCGAGCGACACTTTCGGCGTCTTGCCTTTGTGGGCGTCGGTCTCGGCATATTTCAGGCGACCATCAACCGTTGCCTTGCCATCATCGACGTTGATGCGAAGGCTGGTGCCGTCACTGCCGATCACCCGGAGCCGATCAGCAACAGGATTGAAATCAACGACGATATCAACGCCCTTTGGCAAGGCTTCACTGATTTGCGATTTCATCGTGGTTTTACCGGTGGCCGGATCGACGATCACGATCTTGCCGTCAGCTGAGACGCCATACAGCATTTTGTCGGCAGGGCGCACATCGATGCCGACCAGCGGGGCACCGTCGATCTTGACTGACTTGGTGACCGCTTTGCTGTCGGTGTCGACCCAGACGATGCTGGTGCCGTCGACAAGACCGGCCACTGTTGCCGCTTGGGCTGCCGATGCACTGACGCCGAGTAGCAATGCGCCAACCAGCCCGCCCAATTTCCGAGATATCATATGACTAACTCCGTTGTTGCCCGCTCACATCGAGCTAATGAAGCAACGGGGCAGTTTTGAATTAGTTTCAGAATTTCATAATCAAAAAATCTCTCCGCCGTTTTTCCGGAAATCGTGTCGCCTCATAGGCGGCACGTTTATCCGGGATCTTCACCAGCTGTGGTTGATCCGTGAAGTGCCCAAACGATAATGGGGAAGACCCCGGATATCTTTGACGCATTTATGCGTCAAAAATTCCGGGGAAACGAGTAGGGAGTTTTATTGCGACGCCGGAATAAGCTTGGCGTGGAACACAGGACCGGTTGGCTGCCCAGTTGGCGATCCGCCTGCCGGTTCTAAGCTAACGCCGAACGTGGCATTCTCGACAACGGCTTTATCGTAGGCAGACAATGCCGCTCGTGTCGTCAACCCACGCCCCTCCAGCACGCCGAGCGAACGCGGCTTTGGCGAGGCGGGTTCGCCGACAGGTGCCGCCGCAATCCACAGCTGATAACTCTTGCCAGCCGGGGTATCTGCTGACACCGGCTTGATCGTCAGTTGACGCGTTTCGAGGTCGATGGTCAGCAGGAATGATGGTAGCGCGTCATCCTTCTGGAACACGGCGACAAAACTGCGTGGTGTGGTTGCCCGCGTGGTCTCGCGCACGCCAATGGTCACCAGCAGCGAGGCCGCCAAGGCACTGGCTGCCACAGCCGCACGTTTCCAAACGGTTACCTTGCGCTGAAGGGCAATGACGTTGTTGCCGTTGGTGGCCGCCATTGCTGGGCTTGCGCGCGCATTCAACCGCGCCTCAATTCCAGTCCACACGCTCGCGGGCGGCTGCACAGGCGGCACGAGATCTTGCAACGGTGCCAACCGCTGTTCGCACGCGACGATCGCCGCATCGAACGCAGGCTCTCGTTGACGGCGCGCCGCCACCATCGCTCTCTCTGACGCGTCAAGGGTGCCGAGCACATACTCAGCGGCCAGGGCATTGATGTCCTCACCGTCCATCATGATCCGACGCAGTCCTTGAGTTGGGCAATCGCACGATGCAGCCAGGTCTTTACCGTCGCCACCGGCTTCGAAAATTTCTCCGCCAGCGCCTCCCGGCTGGCACCGTGAAAATACGCGAGCATCACCATATCGCGCCGCTCCGCCCCGAGCGCCTCGATACATATCAGCAAGCGTTGCATGTCCTGCTTCGTTTGCAGCGTGGTGAACGCATCCGGCTCCGGGCTGGCGTAGTCTAAGGCCTCAGGCGTATCTTCAATCGAAACAGGTTTAGCCCGCCGCACTTCGTCGATTGCCCGGTTTCGCGCAATCGTCGCCATCCAGGTAATCGGAGAGCCTTTGGCCAAATCGTAGTCGCCAGCCATCTGCCAAATCTTCAGATAGACATCCTGCAGGATTTCATCTGAGATATCCCGACGCTTTAAGATACGCAGGATAATGCCGTAAAGTTTCGCCGAGGTCGCCGTATATAGACTTGCAAATGCCGTGCGGTCGCCATCGGCGACGTGACGCAGCAGCTCGACGATACGGTCGGCGGGACGCGCGTTCGCTGGAGAAGCAATCGGTGGGGAATGGATCGGCGAGGTCAAGGCAGGTCCTCTGGCAACTCGGCACGACAACGGCACCACAATCGTACCAGACGCAACGAAAAACGGATACCGCCCACACAAAATGTGCAGGCGGCATCCACGATCATCGACAACAGATGCTGGGTTTAGCGCTTTTCAACGATATCTTTCTTCATCGGGCCCAAAATGGCGAGCAACTCACCCTGTTCGCGGGCTGGCACTTTGAACTTGTTGAGGGACTTCTGCAGGTCTTCCACCAGTGCACCGAAATCGCTGCCGGAAACGCCCATGCCGCGATGCGCGTCTTTCATGCTGCGTCCCGTGTATTTGCACGGGCCGCCTGATCCCTGGCAGATCTGGTTGACCAATTGGCGCTTCAGGTTGGGGATATCGGTTTTCGCAAAGAAACGATTGATGCGTTTATCGGCGGCGACATTGCCGACAAAGTCATTGACCACGGCGCGGATCGCAGGTTTACCGCCGAGACGGGTGAAGAGATTTTTCTCTATGGGCTTGGCGTGCACGCCAGTGACGGACGTGGTCACCGCCACCAGTGCGGCCAACAGAATTACGAATAGTCGCATAGCACTCTCCGGTTCTGGAACTGGGGCCCGCACCAACGCCATCCCGCCTCTGACGCGGGCGGTGCTTTCAGCGGAACAACATCGATGCAGGTGAGATAGCAACGGACCAGAACCGGAAAGGTTTCAGCGCGGGGATGGCCGGCGCTGAGTTAGTTTAGGCCGCGTTCCGCCGGGCCGTGGCGAGCGCAGCAATCGCTTCAGCGGTGGCCGCCGACAGGGTCCAGCCGAGATGGCCGTGGCCGGTGTTGTAGAAGACGCGCGGATTTTTGCCGACCATCACGCGCGGCAGCATATCTGGCATCATCGGACGAAGCCCAGCCCACGGCACGCACTGGCGCGTGCTCATGCCCGGGAAGTGCTCGCGGCACCAAGCGACCAAGGGTTCAATCCGTTCAGCCCGGATATCACGATTGAGGCCGTTAAACTCGGCTGTTCCCGCCACCCGGAACCGGCCTGCTCCAAGACGGCTGGTGACAATCTTGGCCTTATCATCGAGCAGGCTGACCCAGGGCGCGGCGGCCCTGTCCGCAGCCGTCGGCAGGTCGACAGTGATCGAATAGCCTTTCACCGGATAGACATTGATCCGGTCGCCTGCTTTGGCGCCGAGTTTGCGGGACATGACGCCACCACACACCACCACCCGGTCGTATTCAACGACGGCGGGTGCCGCTGCATCATCGGCACTGTTAGTGTTGGCCGCCAGTTCGGTCGCCTGGCTGGTGATCCGCACGCGATTGGCATCAGCGGCGATGTCCATCACCTCCGTGGACATGCGCATCTCTACGCCCAGGCGCTGGCAAGAGGCGGCCAGGCCGGTGGTGAACTTATGGATGTCGCCGGTGAAATCAGACGGCGTGTAGAAGCCGCCGTAGAAGTTGCCCTTCAACGCCGGTTCGATGCTGCGAATTTCTTCAAGCGTCACGGCGCGGCGCTCCAGCCCGCCCTTGGCCAGCAGCTTCGTCACTGCCACCGCGCTGTCGAAGTCGGCCTTGGAGTGATAGAAATGCAGGATGCCCTTATGCTCGGCATCGAAGTCGATGCCTTCGTCCTTGGCGATCCGTATCAGGTGGGCGCGGGCTTCCAGCGCCATCCGCGTGGTGGTGACGGTGTTTTCTTCATACTTCGGGATCGCCGCGACGAACTCGGCCATCCACGACAGCTTGTGCCAGGACGGCGTCGGGTTGACCAACAGGGGGGCACCCGGCGTGAACATCCACTTGATGCCCTTCATGACCGTGGTCCAGCTGTTCCAAACCTCAGCATTGGAAGCCGAAAGCTGCCCGCCGTTGGCGAACGACGTTTCCATCGCCGCATAGGGGTGGCGGTCATACAAGGTAACCTGACAGCCGCGCTTGGCCAGCGCATAGGCGGTTGTGACACCGGTGACGCCGGCACCAATTACAGCAATACGGGCATTGGATGAAGTCGACATGGGTTAGCGCTCCTGCTCCGCCGGCCAGGTATGGCTTCAGCGGATAAGCGCCCCCTCTGTCATTGGCCTGAGAGCATCACCAGTCTCCGGAATGGAGCACATGGCTTACACCGTCGGCGCGGAGCGTGGGGCTCCGCTTTTCAGAGTCGTTACCGTGCCAGCGGTCCGTTTGCCTGAGAGTTTCCGGGGCGGTTGCTCCTTCGGCGTCACACGTACGAAAGACGATGCATGATCTCTTCCGCTGGCGGCTAGAAGTGTGATCGCAGGATTTGGTGGCAAACGCAAGGCGGTGGGCGCGCTATGGTCACTAATCCATAAACGCGAAACGGGGGCCTTGGGGGCCCCCGTTTGGTCAAACTGCACTATGGTAGCCAAGGACTCACAACCAGGGACAAGGTACGAAGGGCGTCTGATTTAAGGACATTACCGCACAAACCTTTAGACTTTGTCACTCGCAACGCCGCGATCCTAAATTTTCGCCAACAACACCTTTGCTCACATTTTTTCCATGTGCGGGGTCGGATCGACCGGCTTTTGGCCCTGGCGCAATTCAAAGTGCACCTGCGGCTGGTCCACTGTGCCGGTCTTGCCAGCCTTGGCGATCGCCTGGCCGCGCTTGACCTTGTCGCCGCGCTTCACCAGCAGCTCTTCGTTGTGCGCATAGGCCGTGACCCAGCCGCTCTCGTGGCGCAGCAGGACCAAATTGCCGTAACCTTTCAGCTCACTGCCAGCATAAGCGACAGTACCCTGCTCGGCAGCGTGAACTTCGGTGCCCTGCGGCACGGCGACGTTCACACCATCGTTATGTGTGCCATCGGTACGGGGACCAAAGCTGGCGATCACCTTACCTTTGACCGGCCAACGGAACTTCGTTGCCGCAGCAGCACCACCAGCAGAGGCGACTTCGGTGCCCTTTGATTTTGTCTCAACCACCGCCGTTTCAGGCGCTGGCGCATCCGTCGCTGTGCCAGCCGGATGAGCCGCTGCCACTTGCTTTGGTGCGCCGTTGAGCATGACCGGCTTCCCTGATCCGACCGCCGGAGCTACTGCTACAGGGGCCGCTGCAGGCGCTTCAGCAAGCTTCTTCGTTGGCTTGGCCACCGCAACAGCCGGAGCAGCAGAGGCAGGCGCCGCCGCTACAGCAGGTGCCGCGGACTTCACAGGCACAGCGCGAGCAATCGATTTATTGGCTGGCAACACCAGCTTCTGCCCGGGCT
>JAYSVA010000383.1:0-6553 GCA_043718785.1 Hyphomicrobiaceae bacterium | reverse complement strand
ATCGCCTCCGGCTGGCCTTGCTTGACCATCTGTGCGCGGCATTCCCTGGCCAGATCGACGTCTTCGGCAACGGCTTCAGATCCGTGCCCGACAAAGCTGTCGCCATCGCCCCGTACCGCTATCACCTCGTGCTGGAGAACACGGACGCGGCGCACTTCTGGACAGAAAAGACGGCGGACGCCTACCTGGGCTTCGCACTGCCACTGTTTTCGGGGTGCGCCAATATCGGTGACTACTTCGACGAACGCTCATTTATCCGCCTGCCCGACATCGAGGACGTCGCAGCCATCACAGCAAAAGTCGCCGAAGTGCTGCATACCGACCCGTTTGCCGCGCACCTGGACGCCATCACCACCGCGCGCACGCTAGTGCTTGAGCGCTACAATCTGATGGCCGTACTGGCCGGACTCACGAACGACGCCAACGCCCGCCAATCAGACCCACTGTCGCAGCCGTTTCTGCTACGTCCGGCCCGCGACTTCGAGGGCCTGAGCGGCTGGTGGCGGGGACGAGGGCCGGCTGCCCCCTGATCGGTCGCATCTCGTGTTGTATTACCGTGCTGGTGCCGCGACGGGCGGTGTTGCTACTGCGGAGGACCGCGTGGCGCTGGCATCACGAACAATGACGCTCGCCGCCTTCGCTGTCTCAGCGCGGATCATCAGCTCACCTTCAAGCGGCAGCTGGATCAGCAGCCCATCACGAGCGGTTTCCATGGTCGCCGCGCCCGACTTATCGAAACGTCCGGACAGCAGCAGACCATCGCCCGCTGGCATCTCAGTAATCGCATTGGCTCGGTCAATACCAGCCTGCAGATCATTGGCGACATCCATTCGGGCAATAAGCGCAAATCGACGGGCGAACGGTTCTTGGCCAATCCGCAACGGCTTCTTCGAATTCTTGAGCTCTTTGGCGTCCTTCACGGAAAGTGCCGGGAACAACAGATCCTTCAGTTCGACCACGCCTTCATCACGGCGCAATACCGGCCGCGCCAGCAGTTGCGCCCGACCGACATAACCAAGCCACTGGCGGGGCCGGGCGACATCAACGGCGAAATCAATCACAACATGGTGGCGGGACGAGTAAACGCTGGCACTCTTCATCGTCACCGCAAGTGCTGCCGTCTGTTTATCGGGCTGCGTCTCAACCACTTCATCCTTCGGGAAGGCAGCCGCAACCACTTTTTTCAACGGTGCTAGCGACACCAACACCGGCAACTTCAAACTGGTCCGCAGTGCCAGATCCTTCGGCAGCTGATCAAGCCGACTTGGGTCCGGCAGCCGTCTCGCGATCAATTCCGTGGGCCGTTGCCCGCCGACAATACCGAAGTTGCCGCTTATACCGAACCGCAGGAACGTCTGGCCTTCAGCACTTGACAGGCCCGCCGAGAACACCCGCTCCGGCTCAGACTTCAGCCACAACGTTGGCGATCCCGACAGTTCAATCGGCCGGTGCAACGCAGTCCAGGCCTGCGCCACGGTGTCCTTCATGCCGGTATCGGCGATGGCTTTGCGCAACAGCTCGCCACTGCCATTCAGCGTTTTGCGTAGCTTCGCCTCAACCACTTTCGACAGGACGAGTTTGCCTTTCAGCACCTTCACCGTGTTGTCGGACCAGACGATGCCATCCTCTTTGATGCGCACTTCCGCCGCATAGGACGAGCCCCAAACCACGTCGTACGGCAGCTTCACCGTAAACGTTCCCGACGAGGAATCGGTGATATCCCGGGCCCAGGCAAGGCCGCGGGCTCGTAGGTTGTAGCGCAATGGCACGGTCAGTTCGATGCGCCCAGCCGAAGTCACATCGAGGATAACCGGCCCATTGCGTTCGATGTCGCCATCAACACGGGCATCATTGCAGGCAGGCTGACCATTGCGCCGACCACACGCCGCGCTGTCGAGCAACTGAACAATCGGCGAGATCTTCTCGGTCAGGGTGGCATCAATCTGTGAACGTGCCGCGCTCAAATCGACCGCAGCGCCAACGAACACAACGGTGGGCGATAACTTGTTTTCGGCATCAGCCAGCGGTCCCGGGAACGGATCGCGGGTAAAGTGCACTTCCTGGTTGCAGGCGGCAAGGCCTAGCAACGCTAGCGGTAGCGCGAGCTTAAACCACGGCGCTGTTCGGAAGCGCGTTTTTGAAGGTACTTTTGGCACGGATCGGAGCCCCTACACCATGCAGTTACAGACGCAGAGCGGCATCCCGAAACAGGGCTGTGCCACCAGTGTGCCCTCAGCAACGCAATTTGCGTGCCTAACGCGGTTGTGTGCAGATTAACGCAACCCTAACCAGTTACGTCGCCGTTCCAATATCATAGTAAATTTGCAATACTGTCTAGATGATTTTTACTGATAATTTCAGTGGGTTGGCAGTTCGTGATGCCAACCCACTTGTAGCTCCAGAACTCACAATCCCAGCAGGCCGCGAGCTTCTTTGACGGTCGCCGGGTGGCGATTGTACTCAGCACACATATCGGCCACGCGTTTCACCAAGGCAGCATTCGACGGCGCCAACGTGGTCTTGTCCCACCGGATGTTGTCCTCGAGGCCGGTGCGGACGTGGCCGCCCGCTGCCATCGCCCATCGGTTCAGCGTGATTTGGTCCTTGCCGATACCAGCGCCGGTCCATGTGGCGGTTGGCGCCAAGCGCTTCAGGGTGGCGATGAAGAAATCGAACGCTGGCTTGTCGACCGGCATCGCATTCTTCACGCCCATCACGAACTGCACGTGCAACGGCGCTTTGATTTGGCCTTTGTTGGCCATCTCGGCAGCCTTATAGATCATCGACAGATCGAACGCCTCGATCTCCGGCTTGACGTTATGAGCCAGCATCTCCGACGCCAGCCAGTCGACCAGATCCGGTGTGTTCTCATAGATGCGGGTCGGGAAGTTGACCGATCCCGTCGATAGCGACGCCATATCCGGCTCCAGCGACAGCATGCCGCCGCGCTCGCGCCCCGCGCCGGAGCGACCGCCCGTCGACAGCTGAATGATCATGCCCGGACAATGCTTCTTCAGCCCCTCAACCAGCCGCCCAAACCGCTCCGGGCTCGACGTTGGCGTGCCGTCATCATTGCGCACATGGCAATGCGCCAGCGTCGCCCCAACCTCAAACGATGCCTGAGTCGATTCAATCTGCTCCTGCACCGTAATCGGCACCGCCGGATTGTCCTTCTTCGTCGGCAACGAGCCAGTAATGGCAACAGTGATGATGCAAGGTGTGGTGGCCATGACGGCGTCTCCGGACAGTGGGCGGTGGCGGTTGCGGGATTGGTCTCACCCCCGGTTATGCCGGGTCCCACGCCGCCACGCAATCGTGATGGAGCGCAAGGGTAAGTTGCGATGTTCACCAGCACGTAGGGCGGAATAGCCCCCTTGCGTATTCCGCCGCGACTGGGTGACAGCCTCACCAATTCGTTCCCACTGACCGGCGACCTGCAGCGTATGCGCGACGATAGTTCGGCAAGCTTTACAATCGGCGGAGCAAGTAGGCGGCGCAATACGCAAGGGGGCTATTGCGCCCTACGGTTGAAGCACCTCACTTCTACCTCTCTGAAGCCGACCATTGCAAACCAAACCCACGCATACCCTTGGCCCTCCGCCCATCGGGTGTTACACCTTCGCCAACACCCCATCCCATCCGGAGACCCGCCTCGTGACCGACCTGACCAAGCTGACTGCAACTGAAGCCTCGAAACTGATGGCTGCGGGGGATTTGACCTCGGAAGCGCTGACCAAGGCGTGCATCGCCCGGATCGAGGCACGCGAGCCCGAAGTGAAGGCGTTCGCCTATTTCAATGCTGAGCAGGCGTTGGAGCAAGCCCGTGCCATCGACCGCGCCCGGATTTCCGGCAAGCTAATGGGCCCGCTGGTCGGCCTGCCCGTTGGCGTCAAAGACATCATCGATACCGTTGATATGCCTACAGAAAACGGCTCGGCGATCTTCAAAGACCGCCAGCCCGACGACGATGCCGCCTGCGTTGCCGCCCTCCGTCAGGCCGGCTGCGTGATCATCGGCAAAACCGTCTCCACCGAACTGGCCACCCTGACGCCCGGCAAAACCCACAATCCGCATGATCTGGGCCGCACCCCCGGTGGCTCATCGTCCGGATCAGCTGCAGGCGTCGCCGATGGCATGTTCCCCCTGGCCTTGGCAACGCAAACCGGCGGCTCCGTCATTCGTCCCGCCTCGTTCTGCGGCATTTACGGGCTGAAACCGACATTCGGCACGATCTCCCGCGTTGGCGTGACCATGCAGTCGCACACCCTCGACACCATCGGCGTCTATGGCCGTTCCGTTGCCGATCTGGCGATGATGGGCGATGCGCTCAGCGCCTATGATGCGCGCGACCCGCAGAGCTACTATCCGCGGTACAACACCAACATGATGCGCATCGCTGGCGAGAAAGCCCCGGTGACCCCGCTGTTCTGCTTCATCAAAACGCCGTTCTGGGAGCAGGCCGACCCGATTGCCCGCGAAGCCATGGAAGAACTGATCGCGGAACTGGGCAACCGGGTGGAAGAGCAGGAAATGCCGTCGCTGGAAACGGTCGCCGAACTCGCGGGCACCGTGCAAAGTGCCGAAAATGCAGGCTACTACGGCGTGCTCGCAGATGCAGCCGGCAGCGCGATGAGCCCTGGTCTGCGCGAAAAAATCGAGAAGGGCCGCAAAATTCCCGCTGAGAAGTACATGCGCGCCCTCAATGCCCGTGAACGTGCCGCCGCCGCCATCGATAACCAGCTGGCACTGTCGCACACGGCGATCCTGACGCTGGCCGCCCCTGGTCCCGCCCCGAAAACGCTGGCGTCAACCGGCAACCCAATCTTCAACGCGCCCTGGACCTATCTCGGCCATCCGTGCGTAACGCTGCCACTGCTCGAAGTTGATGGCCTGCCCATCGGCGTCCAGCTGATCGGCGCCCGTCGCGATGATGCCCGCCTGCTCCGCACTGCCCAGTGGCTCGTCGATCATCTGGCCGCAACGGCTTGAGGAACACCCCCTAATTTCTCGTCATGGCCGCGGAGGCGGCCATCCACGACAACGGGCAACGACTCGGTGATGATAGTGGAAGTTGCGGCAGCACCTCGCTCGACTTAAACCACTGCATATTCAGAGACTTGTCGTGGATGGCCGCCTTCGCGGCCATGACGAGTAGGGGGAACGGATTATTCGACGTACCCCCGCCAATATTGAATATAGGACGGGTGGGAAAGACCATGCGGATTGTGACGACGGATCATCTGGGTGACACGCCGATCAGGCTCGGATCGGTGGTGTTTGCGTCGGCCGTGGTGGGGGCCAACATCGTGCGCGATGTGCGGGAGACGATCACGAACTACATTGGCGGCAACATGACCCGCTATGAGTTCGTGCTCGACCAGACGATTGACCGGGCGATGGACATTCTCACCGCCCGCGCCAAGGAAAAGGGCTACGATGGCGTGGTGGCGTTGCGGCTGTCACATCCAACCATCGTCATGGGCGCGTTAGAAGTGGTAGCGACCGGCACAGGCTTCAATTATGTGGTGTCGCCAGTCGCCCTAACGCCAGTTCCGCCACTGACCCAATAACCCGAGGCACCCCATGGCCGACGAAAAGCCTTCTGAGTGGAAAAAGCCCGACTACTACACCGGCCCGCAAGCAGCCCCCTACGCTGACGCCAAGGACCCGTTCGCGCTGTTCGAAGCCTGGTTCGCTGAGGCCCGCAGCCACGAGCCCAACGACGCCAACGCCATGGCGCTAGCAACCGTCGATGCGTCCGGCATGCCCAACGTCCGCGTCGTGCTGCTGAAGGGCCTCGATATTGCCGCCCAACCTGACCGTGGCTTCGTGTTTTACACCAACTTCGAGGGTGCGAAGGGCCAGGAGCTACTGGCCTCGCAGCAGGCGGCGCTGAACTTCCACTGGAAGAGCCTGCGCCGTCAAGTGCGGGTGCGCGGCCACGTCACCACCGTCAGCACCGTCGAAGCCGACGCCTACTTCGCCACCCGCCCGCGTGGCTCGCAGATTGGCGCCTGGGGCTCCAGCCAGTCCCGCCCGATGAAGGACCGCGCTGAGTTCGAGACCATCGTCGCCGACTACACCGCCAAGTTCGGGTCCGGCCCCGTTCCGCGCCCGTCGCACTGGTCCGGCTTCCGCGTGACGCCCGTCGAGATCGAGTTCTGGCACGACCGCCCGTTCCGCCTCCACGAACGCCTGACCTTCCGCCGCCCCGATGCCGCCAGCTCCTGGGCGACGGCGCAGCTTTATCCGTGACGCTTGCATAAGCGCATCGAATGCGATTTACTGGTTGCATTAGGAACCGTTATCATCCGGGTACACCCATGATCCGCGATATCGATGTGGCGCTGCTGCGGGCGTTTCTGATGGTCGTCGACACCGGCGGCGTCACCACGGCCAGCCGCTTGCTGAACCGCACGCAAGCGGCGGTCAGCCAACAGATCAAGCGACTGGAGGAGCTGTTCGGCGCGGAGCTATTCGTGCGCGAACACAAACGGCTGATGCTGGCACCGGCGGGCGAGCGGCTGCTGGGCCCGGCCCGTGCGATGGTCGC